>DATGZZ010000748.1:0-4507 GCA_035296945.1 Reyranella sp. | reverse complement strand
CTACAATTGGCTGGAGCGCATCGTCCGCTTCCTGCTGCGGCCGTTTGTCGAGGCTTGGCATCACCGTGATCTGATTGCGGCGATTCTGCGACGCGAGCTGCGCGAGCGCTTCAGCGGCTCGATGGCCGGCTGGGTGTGGGCCGTCTTGGCACCGCTGATTTCGCTCGTCACCTACACCCTGGTCTTCGGCGGCTCGACGACGCTACCCAACAAAGTGCAGTCCAATTCCTCGATCGACTACGCCCTTTTCATCTTCGGCGGACTTGTCGCGTTCAACTTCTTCACCGAGATGGCGTACCGGGCGCCCTCGCTCCTCCACGAATACGCCCACTACATCAAGCAGACGATGTTTCCAGCCGAGATGCTGCCGATCATCTCGACGCTGCGGGCGACGACATATGCCTCGATCGGCCTGGCTCTGATGCTGGCCTGCCAGCTTCTCTTCACCGGCACGCTGCACTGGACCGTGCTGCTGCTGCCGCTGTGGTTCATCCCGTTCCTGATGTTCCTGATCGGCATCACCTGGCTGTTGTCCGCCATGGGGGCGTTCACCCGCGACACCGCCTACCTCATGATGACCATCGCCCCCGTGCTGATGTTCGCCACGCCGGTGTTCTTCAGCCATGAAACTCTCGGTCCGACCTGGTACCTCCTGATGTACGCCAACATCCTGACCGGATTCATCGAGACCATCCGCGACCTGGTGGTGTTCGGAAAGATCCCAAACGGATTGGTCATCGCCTGGACGATGTTCGTCTCCCTGTTCTTCTTCTGGTTCGGCTACTGGTTCTTCCGGCGCCAACAGGATGCGATCGCCGATGTCATCTGACACCGAGGTCGTGATCAGGGCGAGGCACCTCGCCAAGGCCTACAAGCTCTACGACAGCCCGAAGGACTGGGTGAAGCAGCAGCTCGTCGGGTCGGAGAAGAACCCCTATTACAAGTCGTTCTGGGCGCTGAAGGACATCAGCTTCGAGGTCCAGCGCGGCAAGAGCCTGGGCATCATCGGGCGCAACGGTTGCGGCAAGTCCACGCTGCTGCAGATCGTCTGCGGCATGACCCGCCCGACCAAGGGCGAGATCTGGGTCAAGGGCCGGGTCGCCCCGGTGCTGGCGCTCGGCGCGACCTTCGACCTCGAGGCCACAGGACGCGAGAACGTGCTGATCGGCGGCGCCGTGCTCGGGCTCAAGCGCCAGGAGATCCTGCGCAAATTCGAGTCGATCACCGATTTCGCCGGCATCGGCGCCTTCATGGACCAGCCGCTGAAGCTCTATTCGGTCGGCATGCGCATGCGGCTCGCCTTCGCCATCTGCGCGCACATCGATGCCGAGATCCTGATCGTCGACGAAGCGCTGTCGGTGGGCGACCTCGCCTTTCAGAAGAAGTGCGTCGACTGGATCGACAATTTCCGCCGCACCGGCACGCTGCTCTTCGTCAGCCACTCGACCAGCGAGCTGTCGCGGCTGTGCGAGAGCGCGATGTGGATCGACAACGGCCGCGTCCGCGAAGCCGGCAGCGTCGCCGACGTCGCCCGCGCCTACCGGCGCGCGACCTTCGTCGAGAAGGACAACATGAAGCGGTTCTCGGCGGTATAGGGGATCAGGCGGCCGACCAGGCCGCCATCTGCGACACCAGCGCCCGCGCCTTGCCGATCTGTTCGCGGCGGACCTCGTCCCAGGTCCCGAGCGCGGCATTGCTGTCCAGGCGATGCTGCCAGCGCTCCGGCAACAGCTCGCCCAGGATGATGGCGCACCAGCGCAGGCCGTAGAGCGGCATCAGCGCCGGCAGGCGGTCGGTCTCGGCATGCCGGCCGAAATGGCCGAGCAAGGCCTGCTGGTAGAGCGCCTTCTGCCGCTCGGCGAGCCGCATGCCGGGATGCATGATGAAGTTGGCGATGCTGGTGAGCGGATCGTCCCAGCCGAAATACTCGAAGTCGAGGAAGTGCAGGCGGCCGTCGGCCGAACGCAGCGCGTTGTGCGCGCCCATGTCGGAAGGAATGAGCGTGCGGAACTGCGGCGCGATGTCCTCGGCGAAATCGAAGCCCAGGCGGCGATAGGCCTCCCGGGCGCCGGCCTCGAAGCGGCTGAGCGAGGGCACGAGGACCTCGTCGAAGAACGCGGCGAACTCAGGCACGTCGTGCTTGACAGCCGCGAGCCGGGCGTAGCGCCGCTCGATCTGCGACATGATCCGCGGCCCCGACAGACAGGCTTCCGAGGCCTCGCCGATCGCGCTGCGGGCCTCGGCATCGATGCCCTGATCGAGCGCGATCTGGAAGGCGGCAAACTCGGAGATGTCGGCGTCGGTAACGGTGTCCACCGCCTCGCCGTCGATCCAGGTCAGCAGGGCAAAACGCCGCTCGGGTGACACGGCCACCACCTGGGGCGTACGGCCGATGCCCTTGCGCTCCATGAAGCGCAGCGCATTGACCTCGGCCTCGAGGCGGTTGCGGTTGTCGGCGGCCGGATACTTCTTCAGCGCATAGCGGGCAGCACGGGTCTCGACCCTGAAGATACGGCTGTTGCCGCCCCGGCGGATTTCCGAGATCGCCCGCACCGGCTCGACGCACAGCGCACGGGCGACGTCTTGGATATCGTCAGTTGCCGCGGAAGAGCGCGTCACGGACTTCGTCCCAGGAGGCATATTGCTCGAACTCACTCTGCGGCTCGCTACCGAACAGGATCTTGCGGCACGCAGCCGGCATCTCGGCGTGGCCTAAAACCTCGGCAAGATCGTCGACGAACACGTCGCATTCAAGCGACCGTATGCGTCGCACCTTCTCGTCGCGCGTGCCCTCGAAATAGACGTTGCTGCGGCCGATGCCCAGGCCCGTCGCATCGAAAAAGCGATTGCTCTCCATCCAGCGTAGTGCCGCCACGCGCAGATCGGTCATGTGCGGGTCATGATGCGCAAGCTCCGTCTTGTGGCTGATAATCGCCACCACGTCGGCGCGCGCACGGCAGGCTTCCAGGAACGCCGCCACGCCGTCGAACAGGACAGCAGCGTCGATCCGCCGACCATAGACCAGCCCCTGTAGGCTCTCCCACAGCAAGCCGTCCGGACGCTCCGCCAGCAGGGCGCGCTTGACCGCGGCCTTGTTGCCCTCGAACGACGCCGGCAGCAGCCCCTCCTCCTTCGCCACGCGCTGGAACGCCTGGTCGTAGGAGATCAGCGTGTTGTCGAGATCGATGCCTAGTCTCATCGCGGGCCCGCGGCCGGTTGCGGGAAGCCCGCGAACAACGTGTCGAGGATGTCGCGCGCACGGCGGACCGGCATCGGCAGGGTCCGCGCGATCTTCTCGCAGCTCAGCGTCACGTAGCGGTGACGATAGATCTCCGGCACCTGGGCTTCCGTCAGCGCCTCGCCCTGCACCAGCGAGAGCGGCAGATGCCGCATCTCGGCCATCCGGCGGGCGGCGTCGAAATAGCCGATGTCGTCGCTGGAGCCGAGGTGCCAGACGCCGCGATGGCGTCCGGCGGCGAGCCGCTCGGCCGCCTCGGCGACGTCGGCGACCATGACCGGCGACAGCGCCATGTTGGTCGCGGCCTGCACGGGCTGGCCCTTGGCCAACGCCTCGAACCAGCCCTTGAAGACGCCCACCGGACGATCGGCGAGCACCTTGGTCACGCGCAGGACGGCGGCCGGCAGCGCGTCCCGCTCGATCGCCTGCTCGACGGCGAGCTTCTGGGCGCCGTACTCGTTCTTCGGCGCGGTCGGCGCCGCCTCGTCGGGCATCGGCGTCTCGCCGTCGAACACCTGGCTGCTCGACAGGAACACCAGGTGCGTGCCGCGGTCGGCCAGCCGGCGCATGAGATCGAGTGTGTTGTCGACATTGATGCGCCGCGACAGCGCCGGGTCGCCCTGGCAGACCTGCATGCTGGTGACGGCGGCGCAGATGAAGGCGACGTCGTAGCGGCTACCTTGCAAGGGCGTGAAGTCGGGGTCGCCCAGATCGAGGAAGATGGCGCCGGGCCCCTGCCGGGCCTCGGCGCGGCGCGACGAAGCGTCCACCGTCAATCCGAGCTTGCGGCAATGCACCTGCAGCGCGGAGCCGACGAGACTGTCGCCTCCGACGACAAGTGCGCGACCGCTGGTCTTCTGCTCCATCTACTGGAGATTTACCTTCTGCATCGTCTTGATGTTGAAGTAGCGCGGATCGTCCATCGAGTTGGGCAGCCGGCCGTCCTTGAACGCCTTGATCAGGTCGATGACGGCTTCCTCGATCGAATGGCTGGCCTCGAAGCCCAGCTCGTCTTTGATCTTCTTCGACGACACGTGATAGGAGCGCAGGTCGTTGGTGTTCTGCACCTTGAGCTGCACGTGCGGCCCGACGTTGCGCTGGACCATCTCGGCAAGCTGCATCACCGAATGGTTCTCGTAGCCGGCATTGTAGACCTTGCCGTTGACCTTCTCGTCCGGCGCCAGCAGCAGCAGCATGTAGGCGTCGGCCATGTCCTCGATGTGGATGTTGGGCCGCAGCTGCGAGCCGCCGAACACCGAGACCTCGCCC
>DATGZZ010000747.1:0-3464 GCA_035296945.1 Reyranella sp. | reverse complement strand
CGTCGAAGGCCTGGAAGACCAGCGCGTTCAGGACATGCGTGTCGGTGTGAAGTTGGCGCATCATGCGTCGGAAGTCGGGATCGACCGCCGCCTCGACGGCACCCGTGACTTCGCTCTGGCCGTCGAGCAGATGCCACAGCTTGCCGGCGGAGTAGTCGAACCCCACGACCTTCGCCTCGCCACCTTGCCAGCGGATGACGCCACGGTCGGCGAGCTGGCCGCCGCCGCCCGGATAGAACGGCGATTGGGCCAGCGCGACCTTGCCGGGCCGCACGTCGGCCACATCGGTCTGCACGGTCAGGATTTCAGGCTGCTCATGACAAAAGAGGTGCATGCGGCCTGATATGTCGCCTGGCATCCACGGTATTGGCGAAAATTGCTAAGCGGCTGCCGCAGCGCGCGCGAACTGCGTGGGCGTGATGCCGTAGCAGCGCTTGAAGTGCTTGTTGAGGGCGCTCTGGTCGTAGAACCCGACGCCCGTCGCCACGTCAGCCAGCACCGGCGCATGGCGCAGGCGGCGACACGCCATGTTGAGCCGAACCTGGGTCAGGTAAGCGTGCGGCGTCAGGCCGACAGTGCGCTTGAACAGGCCGATGAGCTGGAAGGTCGTCAGCCCGACCTCGGCGGCCAGATCCTCCAGTCGCAGCTCGGAGGCATAGTCGGCGTGCATGCGATCCTTCACGCGCGCCAGGAGTTGGCGGTCGACCGGCGCCGGCGGAATGCGATCGCCGCCACTGCCGTGGCGCTGGAACAGTCGGCCGAAGCTGCCGACCAGCAATTCGCGCTCATGGAACACGTCGCGCCCCTCTTCGATGGCGCAATGCATCGCCATGAAGGCCTCGATCAGGTCGCGGTCGGCAAAGATGTTGTGCATGAAGTACGGCACACGCTCGATGCCGAGTCCGGCCGCGAGCTGGTCGAGGGCTGCCTGCGTCAGGTACATCGAGCGGTATTGCCAGCGCTCGCTCCAGCCCATCCAGCCGGCGTGCGGTTCGGAGGGATTGAAGACGAACAGCGTCGCGGGCGTCGCCTCCTCGACCTGGCCGCGGCTCTTGACCACCGAGCCGCCGTTCTCGGTCACGGCAACGACCAGCGCTTCGTGGATGTGCGGCGGATACTCGTGGGTCGTGAAATCGGCGCGCATCAGGCTGAGACCGGTGAAATGCCGGTCCCACCAATATTCCGTCGAGTTATTGGGATCGCTGCGCGCCACGCCCGAAAATACTGGCTCGGCCAATTTTAGCCAATACCGACCTTCGTGCCGCCTCTAGCCTGCGACCATGTTGACCGAAGGCCAGCGGCAGGTCCGCGACATGGCCCGCCAGTTTGCGGCCCGTGAACTGGCGCCGACGGCCGCCGAACGCGACCGCATCCCGCGCTTCCCGCGCGAAGCCTTTGCCCGCATGGGCGAGCTCGGCATGCTGGGCATGACCGTGCCAGCGGAGTTCGATGGCGCCGGCACCGACTATGTCTCCTATGCGCTCGCCATCATGGAGATCGCGGCGGCCGACGGTGCGTCGTCGACCGCATTCCAAGTGCACAACTCGCTGGTCTGCCTGCCCCTCCTGCGACACGGCACGCCGCAACAGAAGGAACGCTTCCTGCGCCCACTGGCGCGCGGCGAGCTTTTAGGCGCCTTCTGCCTCACCGAGCCGGGCGCCGGCTCGGACGCCGCGGCGATCGCGATGCGTGCCGAGCGTCTCGGCAACAAGTTCGTCCTGAACGGCGCCAAGCAGTTCATAACCTCAGGCCGCAGCGCCGACGTCGCTCTGGTTTTCGCGGTGACCGACCCGGCGGCCGGCAAGCAGGGCATTTCGGCGTTCATCGTGCCGACCAGGACTCCAGGCTACACCGTGGCGCGCATCGAGCACACGATGGGCCAGCGTTCGTCCGACCATTGCCACGTCGTGTTCGACAATTGCGAGGTTCTGCCCGACCAGATGCTGGGCGAGGAAGGGCTAGGCCTCAAGATCGCGTTGGGCAACCTCGAGGGCGGCCGTATCGGCGTGGCGGCCCAGTCGGTCGGCATGGCGCGCGCTGCCTACGATGCCGCCCTCGCCTACGCGCGCGAGCGCCGCACCTTCGGCAAGGCGATCATCGAGCATCAGGCGGTCTCCTTCCGCCTGGCCGACATGGCGACGTCGCTGCAGGCGGCCGAGCTGATGGTGCTGAACGCCGCGCGCCTGCGCGACGAAGGCCGTCCCTGCCTCAAGGAGGCGTCGATGGCCAAGCTGTTCGCCTCGGAGATGGCCGAGAAAGTCTGCTCGGCGGCCATCCAGATCCACGGCGGCTACGGCTATCTCAACGATTTCCCGGTCGAGCGCATCTATCGCGACGTGCGCGTTACGACAATTTATGAGGGCACGTCCGACATCCAGCGCCTGGTGATCGCCCGCCAGCTCGCCAACGAGAGCCGGTTCGAAGGAGTGACCTGACATGATCGCCCGCCTGTGGCGCGGCCGCGCCGCCGATGCCGCCAACGCCGACGCCTATGTCCGACATTTCACCGGCACCGTGACGACAGAGCTCAAGGAGCTGGCCGGCCACCGCGGCGCCTGGCTGCTGCGCCGCGAGGTCGACGGGGGCGCGGAGTTCATCGCCCTCACGCTGTGGGAGTCACGACAGTCGATCGAGGCCTTCACCGGGCCCGACATCTCGAAGTCGGTGGTCGAGCCGGAAGCGCGCGCCGTGTTGTCGGCGTTCGACGACTTTGCGACCCACTATGACGTCGCCTTCACCGCCACGAAATGAGAAGCCGGTAAGGCGGAATCAGGTGCAGCCGGCGCTCGCGCCGCACGACTTGCGGGCATCGATGTCGCACTGATGAAAGGAGGTCGTCTGGACGTTGTACTTGCCGGCACATTCGCGGACGGCGGCTGAATAGCAGCTGTCGCGCTTCGTTTTCGCACCCTGTGTCGGACAATTGTCGTTTTGCGCCCAGGCCATACCGACCGCGGCGAACATGGCGGACCCGGCCGCAAGCATAGCCAAGCAGGACGCCATCCTTGATACCGCTGTCGTCATTGCGCTCCCTGCTTCAGCTGAGCGGCGAATACAAGCAGCGCGATTGGCCACAGTCAACGCGCGTGATCAGCGACCGCGCAGGATCGACGTGCCAGCGTAGCGCGCCTGCGGACCGAGTTGCTCTTCGATACGCAGGAGCTGGTTGTACTTGGCGAGGCGATCGGAGCGCGACAACGAGCCGGTCTTGATCTGCCCGCAGTTGGTGGCGACGGCCAGGTCAGCGATGGTCGAATCCTCGGTCTCGCCCGAGCGATGCGACATCACCGCACCGTACGAGGCATGGCGCGCCATCGACACCGCTTCCATCGTCTCTGTCAGCGTGCCGATCTGGTTGACCTTCACCAGGATCGCGTTGGCCAGTCCATCCTTGATACCCTGGGCGAGCCGCTTGGGATTGGTGACGAAGAGGTCGTCGCCCACGAGCTGGATCTCCTTGCCGA
>DATGZZ010000746.1:0-5657 GCA_035296945.1 Reyranella sp. | reverse complement strand
TTCCTCGACTCATCTTCCCCCTCGACTCATGTTCCTCTCCCCCGCTAGGGGGAGAGGCTAGGTGAGGGGGCATCGAAGGCTATCTGTAACCCCCTCACCTAACCTCTCCCCCTAACGGGGGAGAGGAATCTGAAGAAGAGGACGAAGAGGACACCACATGCGCCTGTTCACCGCCACGCTCGCGACCGAGACCAACACCTTCTCGCCGCTGCCGACCAGCATCGAGAACTATCGCGAGTCGGTGTTCCTGCGGCCGGGCGAGCATCCGGCCGACGCGCCGCGCATGTGCACCGCGCCGTTGTTCGTCGGCCGAAAGCGCGCCGAGCAGGAGGGCTTCGAGCTGATCGAGGGAAGCTGCTTTGCCGCCAGCCCCGCCGGCACGACCAACCGCGCCGACTACGAGACCATGCGCGACGAGATTTTGGACCAGCTCAAGGTGGCGATGCCGGTCGACGGCCTGCTGCTCGGCCTGCACGGCGCCATGGTGGCGCACGGCTACGACGACGTCGAAGGCGACATCATCGAGCGGGCGCGGGCGATCGTCGGCCCCAAATGCGTGATCGGCGTCGAGCTCGATCCGCACTGCCACCTCACTCTGAAGCGCGTGTCGGGCGCAGACATCATCGTGCTCTACAAGGAATTCCCGCATACCGACGTCGTCGAGCGCGCCGAGGATGTGCTCGATCTCGTGCTGGCGACCTTGCGCGGCGAGGTCAAGCCCGTGATGTCGGTCTACGACTGCCGCCAGATCCAGAGCTATCCCACGACCATCCAGCCGATGCGCGGCCTGGTCGACCGCATCAAGGCGATGGAAGGCAGGGACGGCATCCTGTCGGTGTCGATCGCCCATTGCTTTCCCTATGGCGACGTCGCCGAGATCGGCACCCGCGTGCTGGTGATCGCCGACGGCGACAAGAAGAAGGCCGATGCGCTGGCGACCAGGCTCGGCGAGGAGCTTGTATCGCTGCGCGGCAAGACGGCGCCGCCATCCTTCGACGTGGCGGGCGGTGTCGCCGAGGGCGTGGCCTTCAACGATCTGCCGGTGGTGATCGCCGATCCGGCCGACAATGCCGGCGGTGGCGCGCCGTCGGACAATACCGACATCCTGCGCCATCTGATCGACAGCAAGGTCGAGAATGCCTGTCTCGGCCCGATCTGGGACCCGATCGCCGTGCGCATCTGCTTCGACGCGGGTCTCGGCGCGAAGATCGGCCTCAGGATGGGCGGCAAGATCGCGCCGAGCTCCGGCCAGCCGGTCGACGCCGAGGTCGAGATCATCGGTCTCAAACGCGATGCCTGGCAGCGCTTCGGTCCGACGCAGGTTCCGGTGGGCGACTGTGCCGCCGTGCGCGTCGGCGGCGTCGACGTCGTGCTGATCACCAAGCGCACGCAAGCGACTGGCCTCGAGCTCTTCACCAATCTCGGCATCGATCCGGCGCAGAAGAAGATCGTGGTCGTGAAGTCGACCAATCACTTCATGGCGGCCTACGGGCCGATCGCCAAGAAGGTGGTCTATGTCGAATCGAGCGGGCCGTTGCGTCGCGATCATCGCAAAGTGCCCTATACAAAGGTGGAGCGGCCGATCTGGCCGCTCGATCAGGACGCGAAACCGCGGGGACTCATCTTTTGATTCGGTCTGGTTCGCACGCGAATGCTGTCATCCCGAGCGTAGCGACGGACCTATCCTGGTGCCTGAAAGATCCCTTGCTTCGCTCGGGATGACAGAGTGCTTCGTTAGGATGACAAAGGCCCTCGCTTTGCATACTTTGTGCATGGGATCGGGGAGTTTTAGAGGGGAATCAATGATGCTCCGGATAATGGCCGGCCTTGCCGCGCTTGCTCTGCCGTTCTCGGCGATGGCGCAGGAAAAGGTCTTGAAGGCGGTGATGCATGCCGATGTGCGCGTCATCGATCCGATCTGGACGACGCAGACCATCGCCAACATCCACGGCGCGCTGGTCTACGACACGCTGTTCGGCAACGACGCCAACCAGAAGCCGCAGCCGCAGATGGTCGGCAAGTACGAGATCAGCCCCGACCGGCTCATCTACACCTTCACCCTGCGCGATGGGCTCAAGTTCCATGACGGCTCACCCGTCACGAGCAAGGATGCCATCGCCTCGATCAAGCGCTGGGGCGCCAAGGACGGCGTCGGCCAGCGGCTGATGGGCTACGTCACAGCCCTCGACGCGGTCGACGACAAGACCTTCAAGATGGTGCTGCGCGAGCCCTACGGCATGGTGCTGGAATCGCTCGGCAAGACCGGCAGCTCGATCGCCGCCATCATGCGCGAGAAGGATGCGCAGACCGACCCGCAGCAGCAGGTCAAGGAATCGATCGGCTCCGGCCCCTTCACGTTCGCCAAGGAGCAGTGGGTGCCCGGCAGCAAGGCGGTGTACCTCAAGAACAAGGACTACGTGCCGCGGCCGGGCAACGAGCCGCCATCGTCGTTCGCCGGCAGCAAGATCCCCGGCGTCGATCGCATCGAGCTGATCTGGATCTCCGATCCGCAGACGGCGATGTCGGCCCTGGTCAACGGCGAGATCGATTTCTACGAGAACCCCAACACCGACTTCCTGCCGCTGCTCGTCAAGGCGCGCGGCGTGAAGCTGATGAAGACGGGCACCATCGACAGCACGCAGGGCATGATCCGGCTCAATCACCTGCATCCGCCCTTCAACAACGTGAAGGCGCGCCAGGCGATGTACCACCTGATCAACCAGGAGGACTTCCTGCGCGCCATCGTCGGCGATCCCAAGTACTACCGCGTCTGCCATGGCCTCCTGACCTGCGGCGGCCCGTACGAGAACGACGGCGGCGCGGCCTTCTTCAAGGACTACAATCCCAAGAAGGCCCTGCAGCTCCTGAAGGAGGCGGGCTACAACGGCGAGCCGATCACCATCCTCGCCACCACCGACCACAACACCATCACGCCGGCCACGCAGGTGCTGATCCAGGCGATGCGCGAGGCCGGCATCAACGTCGACGTCCAGTCGATGGACTGGGGCTCGGTGGTGTCGCGACGCTCCAAGAAGGAGCCGCCTGCGCAGGGCGGCTGGAACATCTTCATCACCACCACGGGCGGCGTCGGCTCGGCCAATCCGGTGCTGCACACCTGGATTGGTGCGGCCTGCGACAAGGGCCTGTTCGGCTGGCCGTGCGATCCCGAGATCGAGAAGCTGCGCAACGCCTTCGGCATGGCGTCGAGCGAAGACGAGCGCAAGAGGATCGCCAAGGAGCTGCAGACCAAGGCGATGGAGCAGGTCGTCTACATCCCGTTCGGCCAGTGGGAACAGCCGCTCGCCTATCGCGCCGACCGGATCGACGGCATCGTGCCCAACACCGGCCTGACGGTGCTGTGGGGCATTACGAAGAAATGATCACGTGACTGGCGACCTCATCCACCTCCCCCGTCATACGGGGGAGGCAGGGAGGGGGAAGGCCCCAGTCGAGCTGCTTCAAGTTCCAGATCTGGAATATTCGATATCCGCCGCGATGCTTGCCCCCTCCCGTACCCTCCCCCGTAAGACGGGGGAGGGACTTGATGCCGTGAGGTCATGACCGCTTATATCGTCCGACGTCTGTTCGCCACCCTGCCGGTGATGGCGGTGGTGGCGTTGTTTGTCTTCTTCCTGCTGCGCTTGGCGCCCGGCGATCCCGCCGCGATCATCGCCGGCGAGGACGCGACCAGCGAGGCCATTGCCGCCGTGCGCGCCAAGCTCGGTCTCGACCGGCCACTGGTCGAGCAGTTCGTCGTCTGGCTGTGGGCGCTGCTGCAGGGCGACATGGGTGTGTCGATCTTCTCCAACCTGCCGGTAACGCGCCTGATGGCCCAGCGCGTCGAGCCCACCGTCGCGCTCACCCTGTCGACGCTGTTCGTGGCCGTTTCGCTCGCCGTCCCCATCGGCGTGGTGGCGGCGTGGAAGGCGCGCAAGCTGGTCGACCGCCTGGTCATGGGCTTTGCCGTGCTGGGCTTCGCCATGCCGGTCTTTGTCCTCGCTTATGTCCTGATCTACTTCTTTGCCGTGCAATGGCAGCTCCTGCCGGTCCAGGGCTACCAGCCGCTGAGCGCCGGGCTCTGGCCGTTCGCTGAAAGCCTGATCCTGCCGTCGGTGGCGCTGGGCATCACCTACATGGCATTGATCGCCCGCATCACGCGCGCCTCCATGCTCGAGGTGCTGCAGCAGGACTATATCCGCACCGCCAACGCCAAGGGCCTGGCGACCGACCGCGTGCTGCTGCTGCACGCGCTGAAGAACGCCGCGGTACCCATCGTCACCGTGATCGGCATCGGCATTGCGCTCCTGATCTCGGGCGTCGTCATCACCGAGACCGTGTTCAACATCCCGGGCCTTGGCCGACTCACCGTCGACGCCGTGCTGAAGCGCGACTATCCCATCGTGCAGGGCCTGATCCTGGTGTTCGCCGCCGCCAAGGTGGTCGTGAACCTGATCATCGACATCTCCTACGCCTTCCTCGATCCCAGGATCCGGTACTGACATGGCCGTCATCACCGACGATCTCGCCCTATCGCCCGGCCGCCGCTTTTCGCTCAGCGTGGCCATCCGGCGCAATCCGACCATCGCCTTCGGCGGCGTGCTGCTCGCCCTCCTGATCGTGATGGCGATCTTCGCGCCGCTGATCGCCACCCACGACCCGTTCAAGCTCTCGCCGGTCAATCGCCTGCGTCCGCCCTCGGAGCGCTGGTGGTTCGGCACCGACCAGTTCGGCCGCGACATCTTCTCGCGCACCATCTACGGCGCGCGCGTGTCGCTGGTCGTGGGTCTGTCGGTTGCCATCGTCTCGAGCGTGCTCGGCCTAGCGCTGGGGCTCGCCTGCGGCTACTTCAGGCGCATCGACGGCATCGTCATGCGCATCATGGATGGGCTGATGGCGATCCCGTCGATCCTGCTCGCCATCGCCTTGATCACCCTGGCGCGTCCCGGCCTCGGCATCGTCATCGTCGCCATCATCGTCCCCGAGGTGCCGCGCGTGGTGCGCGTCGTGCGCGCCGTCGTCCTGTCGATCCGAGGGCAGCCCTATATCGAAAGCGCCATCGCGGGCGGCACGAAGAACATGAAGCTGCTGCTGCGTCACGTGCTGCCCAACACCCTGGCGCCGCTGATCGTGCAATCGACCTATGTCTGCGCCTCGGCCATGCTGATCGAGGCTGGCTTGAGCTTCCTGGGCGCCGGCGTGCCGCTGGAGGTGCCGAGCTGGGGCAACATCATCTCCCAGGGCAAGACCTTCTTCCAGATCGCGCCGTGGACCATCCTGATCCCGGGCGCCTTTCTGGCCGTCACCGTGCTGGCGGTGAACCTGTTGGGCGACGGCCTGCGCGACCGGCTCGATCCGCGACTGGCGAGGCGCCTGTGACGGCTATCCTCGAGGTCCGCGACCTCCATACGCAGTTCAACACCCTCGACGGCGTCGTGCGCGCCGTCGACGGCGTGTCGTTCGACGTGGCGCGCGGCGAGACGCTGGGGATCGTGGGCGAATCGGGCTGCGGCAAGTCCGTGACGGCGCTGTCCATCCTGCGCCTGATCCCACCCGAGACCGGCCGCATCGCCCAGGGCTCGATCCGTTTCGAGGGTATGGAACTGACCGCGCTCGGCGAAGAGGAGATGAAGAGCCTGCGCGGGCACCGCATCTCCATG
>DATGZZ010000745.1:0-2469 GCA_035296945.1 Reyranella sp. | reverse complement strand
CGGCAATCCGCGCAACACCATGACGCTGGCCCAGGCCGAGGCCTTCGTGCAGGTGGTGCGCCAGCAGACCGGACGGCTGCCGGTGCTCTACACCCATCCGCAATGGGCCAATGGCCAGAAATACGGCCGGCGTGGGCTCAGCCTGGGCCAGCCGGTGCAGCCCGGTTCGCTGCTGGCGCGCTGCGATCTCTGGCTGGCCGACTATCGCGAGCAGCCCGAGATCCCCTGGGCATGGGCCGATCGCGGCTGGAAGCTCTGGCAGTACGCCGCCAACCAGACCGAAACTGACGTCGCTTACGGCTCGCAGGCGCGGGCGGTGGCCGGCGTCGCCTATTGCGATCGCAATCTGTTCGCCGGCGACGCGAACGCCCTCTACCGGTTCTGGAACAGTCGCGCCCGGTCGTAACGCCAGCCTCCTGGCGAAACGCCCTTCGCAACCTGTGACAAGTTCGCCGGCACCAGTCTGGCCGAAACTTTCTGGGAATCCTGGCGTTGTAGGCCGTCAGGAGCGGTAAAAGCGTGGTATCTCAAGGTCTTGATGCCGAGGAAATCGTCCAGGTCGCTTTGAAGGCATTGGATGGTCGCCCTGACGGCAACCCTAGCTCATTGGACGACCTGCCGACGGCCCTCTACGTGACCGATCGGGAAGGTGTGATCACCTGGTACAACCGAGCGTGTGTAGACCTTGCCGGTCGCACGCCGGTCGCCCACCGGGACCGCTGGTGCGTCACCTGGAAGCTCATGACCGACAACGGGGCGCCGCTGCCGCACGACCAGTGCCCGATGGCGTCGGCGATCAAGGAACAGCGCTCGATCCGCGGCGTGACGGCGATCGCCGAGCGTCCGGATGGCCGGCGGGTGGCCTTTCAGCCCTATCCGACGCCGTTGTTCGACGCTGCCGGCGAGTTCACGGGCGCCCTCAACCTCCTGGTCGACATTACCGCGGCGCGCCGGCGCGACGAGTTCCTCGCCCACGCCCGGCGCTGCCGCAGGCTCTCCCGCACCATCAACGATCCCGAGGCCCTCGCCGCCGTGCAGCACATGGCCGAGGAGTACGAGCTGACCGCCGCGGAGCTCGCCGCTTCGGCCTAGGAACACCTCTAGCCGTTGCCGGTGAAGCGCAGGATGGCGTCGATGATGGTCTCGACGGGGCCTCGCAACAGCCAGCCGATGACGTCCAGGTTCCGGCCGAGCTGGTCGCCGATGATCGGTAGCACGAAGATCAGGCCGATGATGATCATCATGCCGTAGCCTTCCAGCTGCGCCAGCGGCCGGGCGAGCACGCCGGGCAGCAGGCCCACGGCGACGCGGCCGCCGTCGAGCGGCGGCAATGGGATCATGTTGAACACCGCCAGCACGACGTTGATGACGATGGCGTTCTGGAGGTTGAACAGCGTCCACTCCCGGGCGCCGACCGGCAGGAAGCCGACGGCGTGGGCCAGCAGCGCCGCCGCGATCGCCAATGCGATGTTGATGCCGGGTCCGGCCGCCGCGACCAAGACCATGTCGCGCCGCGGATTCTTGAGGGCCCGAAAATTGACCGGTACCGGCTTGGCGTAGCCGAACAGGAAGGGCGAATGCAGGAACAGCAGCAATCCGGGCAGCAGAATGGTGCCGAACGGATCGACATGCTTCAGCGGATTGAAGCTGACGCGGCCCAGCCGCCACGCCGTGTCGTCGCCACGCAGATGCGCGACGAAGCCGTGGCTTGCCTCGTGCAGGGTGATCGCCAGCAGCACGGGCAGCACCCATGTCGAGGCGGTGTAGAGGGTGCTGGCGAGTTGTTGATCCATTGGCGCCTTGATGCAGGCGTTGTCGGCTGCCGTCAATCGCCCCGGCAACCGCTGCCCAGCGCCTGCCGTTCAACGCCTGAAGTTACCCAAACGCAGGAGGACTCGATGCCTGCCACCAACGGCGATCCGCGCCATCACGTCGAGAAGA
Organism: Reyranella sp.; assembly: GCA_035296945.1. Lineage (GTDB taxonomy): Bacteria > Pseudomonadota > Alphaproteobacteria > Reyranellales > Reyranellaceae > Reyranella. The sequence goes on along the minus strand of DATGZZ010000745.1, from coordinate 528 downwards.
TGAAAGACCAGCTGCAGAAGACCATCCACCACCTGCGCGACGACATCACCAAGGTCGACGATCCGCAGTTCAAGGCCCTGTTCGAGACTTCGGCCGAGGTGTTGAGTGGTCTCGTGAAGGCCTTCAACGACTACGAACGCAAGAACGAGGCGGCCTGGCGCCGCTAGGACGGCTGCGCTCGTCTTGTGCCATCCTCCCGTCGGCGACGGGTGGGAGGCTTTGCATGCTGTCGACGCGCGAGCGTCAATTCATCGACACGCGGCGGATCGGCCATCTGGCGACCGCCGATGCCGGGGCGGCACCGCATGTCGTGCCGGTCTGCTTCGGGCTGGTGGACGACACGCTCTACATCACCATCGACCGCAAGCCCAAGCGCTCGAGCGATCGGCCGCTGAAGCGGCTGGGCAACATCCTCGAGAACCCGCAGGCAGCCATCGTCTTCGATCACTATGACGAGGACTGGCGGCGGCTCGCCTGGGTGATGCTGCGCGGCCGGGCGGAGATCCTGGCCGACGGCCCCGAGCACGG
>DATGZZ010000744.1:0-4769 GCA_035296945.1 Reyranella sp. | reverse complement strand
GCCTTGAGCTCGACGAAGTTGCCGATATGGGCCTGGTCGGCGATGTCCGAGCCCGGCCGGATGCGGGCGAACGGGCCGATGATGACGTCGCGGCCGATGCGGGCGCCCTCGATGTCGCAGAAGGCCTTGATCTCCGTTCCTGACGCCACGCTTACACCGAGACCGAAGCGCACGTTGGGACCGATCGAGACATCGGCCGCGAACTTCGTGTCGGCGGCCAGCCACACCGTATCGGGATCGGCCATGCTGACGCCTGCCTCGAACGCAGCCGCGCGGAGGCGCCTTTGCAGGGCCTTCTCCGCGACCGCCAGCTCAGCGCGCGAATTGATGCCCTGGAACTCCGCTTCGTCGCCCGCGACGGCGATGGCGGCGTGGCCGGCAGCGCGGGCCGCGGCGACGGCGTCGGTGAGATAGAACTCGCCCTTGACGTTGTCGTCCTTGATCGCGCCCAGCAGCGTGCCGATCAGCGCGCCATCGAGGCACATGACGCCGGAATTGCAGAAAGCGATCGCCTTTTCGGCCGCATCGGCATCGCGGCTCTCGACGATCCGCTCCAGCATGCCGTCGCGCACGATCAGCCGGCCATAGGGCGACGGGTCCCTGGCGACGAAGCCCAGCACGCCGACCGCGGCCTTGGCCTTGCGGCAGGCCTCGACCAGGCGCTGCAAGGTTGCCGTCGTGATGAGCGGCGCATCGGCGTAGACCACGAGCACCGGGCCGCGATGGCCTTTCAGGGCAGGCAACGCGGCCTTGGCGGCGTGTCCGGTGCCGAGCGGCTTGCGCTGGACCATCGTGGGGTGCGGAGCGAAAGCCGCGGCCACGTCCCTGGCGCCCGGCGCCACCACGCCGACGATACGGGCAGGCCTAAGCCGTGCGGCGTTCTCCAGGACATGGCGCACCATCGGCCATCCGGCCAGTGGGTGAAGGACCTTGGGCAGGGCCGACTTCATGCGCGTTCCGGCCCCGGCGGCCAGCACCACCACGGCGATGGGCGATTTCATGTTCGTCCGATGCCACGGGGCTGGCGGTCCTGCAAGGCGGATGTGCTAAGGAACAATACATGCATCCCAATGCCGACAACCTGATCGCCAGCCGCTTCGATACCGTGATCTACGACCTCGACGGCACCCTGATCGACAGTGCCCGCGACATGTGCGTGGCGGTGAGCCGGGTGCTGGCCGACCACGGCCTGCCGGCGATCAGCGACGAGGATGCCCGCCTGTTCATGGGCGAAGGCAGCAAGGTCACCATGCGCCGCGCCTTCGCCAAGGCCGGCCGCACCCTCGACGAGGCCGACGCGGGCGCCGTCACGCGGGAGTTCGTGCGCTACTACGAGGCCGACCCGGTGAGCCACACGACGGCCTTCGACGGCGTGGCCGAGGTCGTCGCCCGCTTCGACCGGATCGGCCTGAAGCAGGGCGTCTGCACCAACAAGTTCGAGAACCCCTCGCGGATCATCCTGCAGCACCTGAAGCTGATGCCGCCGATCACCGACGTGGCCGGCGCCGACACCTTCTCCGTGCGCAAGCCCGACCCCGGCCACATCCTGCAGCTGATCGACAAGATGGGCGGCCATCGCGACCGCGCCGTGATGATCGGCGATTCGATCCACGACGTCGCCGCCGCCCATGCCGCCGGTCTGCCGGCCGTGCTGGTGAGCTGGGGCTATACCGCCAAGCCCGCCAGCGAGCTCGGCGCCGAGGTCGTGATCGACCGTTTCACCGCCCTGCCCGACGCGCTGGGGCAGATTGCCGCCCGTTGACGGCCAAGTTGACGGGTTCGCCTACAGGCCCTATACGCGCCCCTTCCGGGCGCTTAGCTCAGCGGGAGAGCACACCCTTCACACGGGTGGGGTCGTAGGTTCAATCCCTACAGCGCCCACCATTTCCTTGCCGCCGGAACCGATGACCAACGCGCTCAGCCTTCGTCCCGGTGATCGCGTTCCCGACTTCGCCCTGCCGGGACTCGACGGCAAGCATCGCAAGTTCATCTGGTCGTTCACCGGCGCGCCCGTCGCCCTGCTGGCAGTCGACGATCTCGCCCATCTTGACGCCGGCCAGTTCTCCAGCCTGATCGATGCCTGCACGAGCGCTGACGTCGTGCCTGTCGTGGTCGCCGGCAACGCCGTGGCCGGCGCTTCGGCACCGTGGACGAAGCTCGGCGGTACGGCCGAGACACCGCTGCTGCTCTGCGATCCCGAGAGGAAGTTCCTGGCCGCGCTCCTGGCGCAGGGGGGCATGGGCCTCGGCCCGGCCGGTGCCCTGCGCATGCGCGTCATCGTGCTCGACGCCAACCAGCGCATCGCCGCGACCTTTGACAGCCGGGCGCTGCCCGCCGCGGCGGAGGCGATGAACGGCCTCGCCCGCTCGGTGCGCAGCGACGGCGGCCGCGAGCTGCTGCTGCAGACGCCGATGGCGCCCGTCCTGGTCCTGCCGCGCGTCTTCGAGCCCGACTTCTGCGCCCAGCTGGTGCGGCTGTGGGGCAAGGGCGACCACAAGGACAGCGGCGTCTCGAGCCGCTACGGCGACATCAACATGGATCATCTGAAGCGGACCGAGGATTACACGATCGTCGAGCCGATGATGCTGAAGGCGGTCTCGGATCGGCTGGCCTATCGCATCGGGCCCGAGCTCACCAAGGTCTTCGCCTTCGACCGGCAATTCACCTTCGATTCGCACATCGTGCTGTCCTACAGCGCCGATGCACAGCACTTCTTCGGTCCCCACCGCGACAACGGCGCGCCGACCACGGCCGATCGCGCCTTCGCCGTGTCGCTGAACCTCAACGACGATTTCGAGGGCGGCGAGCTGGTCTTCCCCGAATATGCCGGCGTGCGCGTGAGCCCGCCGGCGGGCGGGGCCGCCGTCTTCTCCTGCTCGCTGCTGCACCAGGTGCTGCCGGTGACGCGCGGCCGCCGCTTCGTGCTGACGACCTTCTTCCGCGCCAAGAACTGACGGCTACTTCGCCTCGTGGGCGTGCGCCAGCTCGACGCGCGCCTCGTCCAGCGCCGGATCGAGGACGTCGATGCGCGCCGCCTCGTTGAAGGCGCGGTCGGCAGCCGCGATATCCTTGCGCGCGATCGCAGAGCGCATGACCGCCAGGAGCTGGGTGACCTGGCTGCTGCGCCTGGCCTCTTTCTGCTGCGCCGCCTGCATGGCGCCGCGCAGCTCGGCAATCTCCGGGGCCTGCGGCTTCAACCGCTCGGCCTCGGCCAGCGCCTTCTCGGCCTCGGCATAGTCGTCGTTGCCGATGGCGGTGCGGGCGCGATCGAACTGGATGGTGAACTGGCCTTCGGGCGTCGCGAGCCCGGCGATCTTGCGCCGCGCCTCGGACGTTTCGCCGAGGCCCGGCACCACCTTGTCGGCCTCGTCGAGCTTGGCGGTGGCTTCCGCGAACTTTCCCCGGTCAGCCAGCCGGCGCGCCTGGCCGATCAGATGAAAAGCGCGGTCGCTCAGCGCCTCATCCGGTGTGGCGTCGAGATCGGTCATGTCGGTGCGCGGCGTGCTTGCGGCCTGCTGTCTTGCCGGCGCGGCAGGGGCTTCAGCGGCAGGGCGATCGAAAAGATAAAAAGCGCCACCAGCCAATACGACGACGCCCACCGCACCGATGACTGCGAAGCGTGGCAGCCGCATTGAAAACGGTCTCAAACGAACGACCCTCCGGCGTGACCAATGCTAACGCCGGATTATGACCAAAGGTTGCTAGATGGGCTTAAGGCCGGCGTAAGGTTCGTTGATGCCGTCGAACGGCCAGATCGGACGACGCAGCTTGGTGAACTTCAATCTCGCGATGTCAGGCGAGCAGATGCCGCCGGAATCGACCAGCACGATCTCACGCGCGATCGGCGCGTAGGCGGCGCGGTAGTGCTGCACGCTCTTCACCACCAGCACGCTCTTGGCCGTGGGGTCGATGCCCTGGCTCAGGAAGACCTGCAGGTCGATGGTCTGGATGCGGTTGGAGATCGTCACCACGTCGATGCCGCCGATGCGCAGCACCGCCGTCGGCCCCATCGAGGTTTCGACGCCGGCGTTCATCGGACCGTCGTTCTTGAAGCTGCCGTCCGACAGCATTTTAACGATCGCCTTTGCCTTGATCGGCGCCCCCATCGCCGGATCGGTGTGACCGCCGAGATTCACATCGATCTCCGCGCTCACACCGGCCTTGATCGCCTGCTGCACGGTGCCCGGATCGTAGATCGTGCCGAAGGCCACGTTCTCGATGCCGGCATCCATCAGCGCCTTCAGCACCGGCGTGGTGTCGTTGTAGCCGCCGCCACCGGGATTGTCGGTGCCGTCGGCGATGACCAGCGGACCTTTCTTGCCGACACCGGCCCCCTCTTGGAAGGAGCGTGCCGCGGCGATGCCGTCGGCGATCGGCCGATAGTAGGATTTCGCCCCCTCCTCGCGTCGCCGCCAGATCTCGTCGATCAACTCGGCCGCGATCGCCTTGGCACGCGCCTCCGCCCCGGGCTCGTGGCTGACCGCGATCGACGGCCCGGTGTAGGGAATGTCGGCCCAGGTGAAGCCCGCCTGGATGCTGACGACGTCGATGCCCGGCTCCTTCTCGAAGCTGTCGGCCTTGGCCAGAAGGTCGAGCATCAGGCCGGGCTGCGTCGTGCGGCCGTGCTCGGCGCCTTCCAGCATGGCGGGCTGCACGAGGAGACAGCGCGGCTTCTTCGTGCCCTCCATCGCCGCCTGCACCAGCGCGGCGGCCTGCACCGCGCGCTCGTAGCCGTCGATGTGCGGATAGGTGCGATAGCTCACCAGCGC
>DATGZZ010000743.1:0-2381 GCA_035296945.1 Reyranella sp. | reverse complement strand
GCTCCTGCATCCGGTGATGCCCTTCATCACCGAGGAGCTGTGGGACAAGCTCGGGCATCGCAGCCTGCACGGCATGCTGATCGGCCAGCCCTGGCCGCAGCCCGCGCCGACCGACGCCGCGGCCGACGCCGAGATCGGCTGGCTGGTGAAGCTCATATCCGACATCCGCTCCGCCCGCTCCGAGCTCAACGTGCCGGCCGGCGCCAAGCTGAAGCTCCTGGTCGTCGGCGCCAACGACACCAGCAAGCGGCGCATCGAGACGCACCGCGCCGCCATCGAGCGGCTGGCCCGCATCGAGGGTATCGAGGCCGCGACGGCGGCACCCAAGGCTGCGCTGCAGATCGTGGTCGGCGAGGCGACCTATGCCCTGCCGGTGGGCGACGTCATCGACCTCAAGGCCGAGAGCGCGCGCTTGCAGAAGGAGATCAAGAAGCTCGGCGACGAGGTCGGCAAGATCGACGCCAAGCTCGGCAACTCAGCCTTCGTCTCGCGCGCGCCCGAGGAGGTCGTCGAGGAGCAGCGCGAGCGCCGCCAGCAGGCCGAGCAGACCCGCGCCCGCCTCAGCACGGCGCTGAAGCGCCTGGGCGCGTGAGCGGCGCCGTCCTGCGGCCGCTTGAGCCGTCGGACACTGACGCGTTGCACGCGGTCTTCACCGAGCCGGGCGTGCGGCAGTACCTGTTCGACGACATCCTGTTGACGCGCGAGGAGACGCAAGCGCACGTCGCGGCGGCGCTGACGCACGACGCCTGGGTCGTCGAGCTGGACGGGCTGGTCGCGGGCTTTGCGTCGCTCCGCCCTGCCGGCAAGGACCGCGAGCTGACGATCGCGATCAGCGAACGCTGCTGGGGCAAGGGCGTCGCCTTCGCAGCAGCCGGGGCCGCCATGCGTCACGGCTTCGAGGTGCTGAAGCTCGATCGCATCCTGGCCGGCGTCGACCTGCCGAACGAGCGCTCGCACCGCCTGATGGCGCGGCTGGGTTTCGCACCGACCGGCGAGACCGACGGGCCGAAGTACCGCGCCAGGACCTACGAGGCGCGGCCACCTTCAGCGTAGCGGCTTGGTCCACCAGTTCGAGGCGATGCTGAGGTCCGAGCGGCGCAGCATCTCGGTCTTGGCGAGATCGCGGTCCGCCCCGACCACGACGATCTGCACGCCGCCATGCTCGTGGATCAGCGTGGTGGCGTGCGACAGCAGCGCCTCGCCGACGCCGAGCCACAGGTGCGGCTCGGCCACGCAGAAATCGTCGATCAGCCAGGTGTCGCCGCCCGGATCGAAGACCGGCGGGTTGGGGAACTTGGCTGCGATCAGGAAGCCTTCCAGCCGGCTGCCCTCGACGGCGACCAGGAAGAACGTGTCGGGCTCGGCCAGCAGCTTGGTGAAGAACGTCTCCGTCGCCGCAGCCGACTTCGCCGCTTTGCGCCAGAAGGTCGGCTGAAACTTCTGCAATTGCCGGCGGGTTCGCTCCACCAGCTCGACGGCCGCTTTGATATCCGTGGTCTCAGCCTTGCGGACGTCCAAGGGCCATCACCGCGCTATGACGCCTTGCGCAGGTCCGGCACGTAGGGCCGGCTGGCGAAGTGCTCCTGGTTGTCGGTGCTGGCGAAGCGCAGGCCGGCATGGCGCAGCGCCTCGTCGTCGACGGCCTCGAGCGGCACGAAGTAGCGATCGTCGGTCTTGATGATGGTGTCGTTGTCGACGCGGTTGTAGCAGATCAGCAAGGTCCAGCGCCGGTTGGCCGAGCGGTTGGCGTCGGAGCGGTGGATGGCGTTGCAGTGGAAGATCAGCGCATCGCCCTTGTCGAGCTCGCAATACTCGATCGGGCATTGCTCCAGGATGCGCGGCATGCGCTGGGGATCGACCTCGTTCTGGGTCGGCGACAACGGCGTGTGGTCGATGCGGCCCAACCGGTGCGAGCCCGTCGCGATCTGCAGGCAGCCATTCTCGCGCGTGGTCTTGTCGAGCGCGATCATCACCGACAGCAGGTCGGGCCGCAGGCAGCCGTTGTAGTACCAGTAGCCGTAATCCTGATGCCATTCCCAGGCGCCGCCGACCTCGGGCTCCTTGGCCGTGAGCTTGGACTGGTAGTGGTAGACCGGCCCGCCCAGCAGCGCCGCCGACGTGTCGACCATGCGCCGGCAGCGTGCCGCCAGCCCATAGACGCTGTCGCCGGCCCGGTTCCACAGCGCAATGCGCGTCGAGCGGCCCTCGCCGTCGCGCCGGTCGAGGATGCTGGAGCGCACCGCCGGATCTTCTTCCATGGCGCGCGTCAGCAGGTCGATCTCGTCGGGCGCGAACAGGCCGCGGGCATGCGTGAAGCCCTTTTCGTTGAACTCAGCTGTCTGGGCGGCCGTCAGCATATTGGGCATGGCTCGTTCCTCGAT
>DATGZZ010000742.1:0-4038 GCA_035296945.1 Reyranella sp. | reverse complement strand
ACTAAGGTCGCTTGAAATTTCAGATCTGAAATTTTCAGAAGCCCACCCTGCGGCTTTCCCCCTCCCAACCTCCCCCGTAAGACGGGGGAGGAGGAAGAGGCAGCAAAGACCTAAGCAGCCGCCTTCAGAATATCCGCCATCTTCTCGCCCACCATGATCGACGGCGCATTGGTGTTGCCCGAGGGCATGGTCGGGAAGATCGAGGCGTCGGCCACGCGCAGCCCCTCCAGCCCGTGCACCTTGAGCTTGTCGTCGACCACGGTGGTCGGGCCGGCCGGGCCCATGCGGCAGGTGCCGATCGGATGATAAGCGGTCTGCGAGTTGTTCCGGATCCAGGTCAGGATCTCCTCGTCGCTCTTCACGGATGGGCCGGGCGAGAATTCCTCGCCGCGGTAGGCGTCCATTGGGGCCGCGTCGACGATCTTCCGCATCAGGCGAAAGCCGCCGACCATGGCCGCCTGGTCGATCGGATCGGCCAGGAAGTTGAAGCGGATCGCGGGCTGCGCCTTGGGATCGGCCGAGCGGATGTGGATCGAACCCAGGCTCTCGGGCCGCAGCTGATAGCAGGCGATCGTCATCGACGGGAAGTCCTGCAGCTTGCGCGTCTTGGGGTCCTTGATCGAGTAGGGCACCAGGTGCATCTGCACGTCGGGCGTTTCAAGCTCGGGCCGCGTCTTGAGGAAGGCGAGCAGCGGCGCCGAGGGCAGGCTCATGAAGCCGCCGCCGGTCGCCAGGTACTTCATCATCTGGGTGACGGCGCCGACGCCGCGCGCCATGTGATTGTAGGAGACGCGCGCGTCCTTCACTCTCCAGATGATGCGGGCGTTGATGTGGTCGCGGAAGTTCTCGCCGACCGCGCGCAACTCGTGCTTCACCTCGATGCCGTGCTGCTTCAGCAGCTCGGGCCGGCCGATGCCCGACAACTCCAAAATCTGTGGGCTGGCGACACCGCCCGCCGACAGGATGGTCTCGCGCGCCTTGGCCTGCACCACCTTGCCGCCCTTCTCGTACTCCGCGCCGATGCAGCGTTTGCCCTCGAGCAGCAGGCGCAAGGTGAAGGCATCGGTGACGACATGGAGGTTGGGCGAGCGCTTCATCGCCGGCTCGATGTAGCAATGGGCCACGCTCATGCGCCGACCCTTGTAGATCGAGGTCTGGGTCTTGACGACGCCTTCCTGGTCCTCGCTGTTGTAGTCGGGGTTGAGCTTGAAGCCGGCGGCCTTGGAGGCGGCGAACAGCGCGTCGTAGAGCGGGTTCTGGTCGGGCACGGTCGAAACCTTCAGCGGCCCGGCCGTACCGCGGCCGTTGCTGCCATCGCCGTCGACGAAGTTCTCGATGCGGGTGAAGAGCGGCGCCACGTCGCGCCAGCTCCAGCCGCGGCAGCCCATCTGCGCCCAGGTGTCGAAATCGAGCGGCTGACCGCGCACCCAGACCAGGCCGTTGATCGAGCTCGAGCCGCCCAGAAGTTTTCCGCGCGGCACCGGGATCGTCCGGTTGGCTGTGTTGGGCTCGGGTTCGGACTGGTAGCACCAGTTGGCCGTCGGATGCTCGATCAGCAGGCCGAACGACAACGGCATGCGGGAGTAGGGATGGCTGCGCGCGCCGGCCTCCAGCAGCAGCACCTTGTTGGCCGGATTTTCGCTCAACCGCGCCGCCAGGGCGCCGCCTGCCGAGCCTGCGCCCACGATGATGTAATCGTAATCGGCCATGTCTTCTGTTTCCCCCGGACAAACGCTAGATCGGCGGCCAGCCTAGCGCAGCTTTGCCATAGGCAGGAACCCCGCCCACGAGCAGCGGGCGGGGTTCTCTCGGGACATGGCCCCCTCCATTTCGTCAGGAGGACGGCGTTATGCCGTAGATGGTTCGGTCGCGGAATTCCGGTGCCGCGTCACCCAAGCCTGTCGGGTGGAGTCATCTGGCCCTCCCTTCCCCCGCAATGCACTTTGAACGTAGGAGTGTGTGCGGTGGACAATCAAGACAGCGAGTCTGACCTAAGCCGCCGCCGCCAGCGCACCCTGTCATCCCGAGCGTAGCGAGGGACCTTTAGGCAACAGGAAAGGTCCCTCGCTGCGCTCGGGATGACATCGAGTGTGGACGTCGATCGTGCGCTACTTTCGCTTCGGCCGGATCGCTTCCCACTGCTCGTCGGTCCACTCGATCATCGCCTGGGTGTTGGCGCCGCCGCCGCCCGATTGCAGCATCTTGCCACCGTCGATCACGATCGCATCGCCGTTGATGTAGGCCGCCCCGTCGCTCACCAGGAAGGCCGCGAGATTGGCGAGCTCGGCATGCTCGCCGACGCGGCGCAGCGGGATGGTCTTGACCAGCGCCTCGTTGCCGCCGCGCTCCTTGGGCATCAGCCGGCTCCACGCGCCCTCGGTGGGGAAGGGGCCGGGCACGATGGCGCAGGTGCGGATGCCCTTGGGTCCCCATTCGACGGCGAGGCTCTTGGTCATGGCCAGGACGCCCGCCTTGGCCATGGCCGACGGCACGGTGAAGGGCGCGCCCATCAGCGACGACACGGTGAGGATCGACATCACCACGCGATCGCGCAGCCCCTGGTCGATCCAGCGCCGGCCGGCCGCGACGGTGCAGTAGGCCGAGCCGTGCAGGACGATGCCGAGCACGGCATCGATGGCGCGCGTCGACATCTTGTGGGTCTGCGCCAGGATCTGGCCGGCCGCGTTGTTGACCAGGATGTCGAGCGGGCGCTTGGCCCAGATCGTGTCCATCATCGACTCGACGGCGTCGGCCACGCGTACGTCGCAGCCCACGGTCTCGATCTCGCCGCCGGTCTCCTTGGCGAGCTCATCCGCCGTCTGCTTCAGCACGTCCTCGCGCCGCCCGCAGATCACCACGTTGGCGCCGAGCTCGAGATAGCGATGCGCCATCGATCGGCCCAATCCGGTGCCGCCGCCGGTGACCAGGACGCGCTTGCCCTTGAGCAGGTCGGGCTGGAACACGGCTACTTCCGGATCTCGGTGAAGGCCACGCCCGCGGCCAGCAGGCCGTCGATCTCGGCTGCGCTGTAGCCCACTTCACCCAGCACCTTGCGCGTATCGGCGCCGAAGGTCCTGGGCTTGCTGCGCGGGCTGGCCGGCGTGCGCGAGAGCTTCACCGGGTTGCCGACGTTGCGCCAGCCGTCCTTCTCCCAGACCATGTTGCGGTGCTTGGTGTGCGGATGCTCCATGACGTCGGGCACCTCCATCACCGCGCCCGACGGCACGCCGTTCTGCATCAGCTCGTTGGCGAACGCCTCGCCGTCGCGGTCCTTGGTGAGCGCGCGTAACTCGGCCTCGAGCTCGTCGCGATGGGCGACGCGGTCCTTGTTGGTCTTGAAACGCGGATCGTCGGCCAGCTCGGGCTTGCCCAGCATCTGCGTCAGCTTGCGGAACTGCCCGTCATTGCCGGCGCCGATCACGATGTTGCGGCCCTTGGTCGGGAAGTTGGCATAGGGCGCCAGGTTGCCGTGGCTGTTGCCGTAGAGCTTGGGCTTCAGCCCGGCCATGAAGTAGTTGGGCGCGTGCGGCTGGTGCAGCGCCACGGCGCTGTCGTAGAGCGTGGCGTCGACGAACTGGCCTTTGCCCGAGCGGTTGCGCTCGTAGAGCGCCATCAGGATACCCATGCAGGCATTCATGCCGGTCGACAGGTCGACCACCGGCACGCCGATGCGCACCGGCCCCGCCTCGGGCGCGCCGTTGACCGAGACCAGGCCGGCCGAGGCCTGCACCATGGCGTCGTAGCCCGGGAAGCCGCCCAGTGGGCCGTCGGCGCCGAAGCCCGAGACGCGGGCATGAATGAGGCGCGGGAACGTCTGCGACAGCGTCTCGTAGCCGACGCTCCACTTCTCCATGGTCCCGGTCTTGAAATTCTCGATCAGCACGTCGGCCGTCTCGAGCAGCTTCAGCAGGACCTCGCGGCCATCCTTCTTGGAGAGGTCGAGCGCCACCGTGCGCTTGTTGCGGTTGATGCCGGCGAAGTAGGCGGAGATGCCTTCCTGGTCGAACGGCGGGCCCCATAGCCGGGTCTCGTCGCCCT
>DATGZZ010000741.1:0-7067 GCA_035296945.1 Reyranella sp. | reverse complement strand
GACGTGGCCCATCTCGAGGCGCTTTTGACGGCGGCTGATCCGGCGACGCCCAAGATCGTGGCGTTCGAATCGGTCTACTCGATGGACGGCGACATTTCGCCGATCGAGGAGATCTGCGACCTCGCGCACCGCCATGGCGCGCTCGCCTATCTCGACGAGGTCCATGCCGTCGGCATGTACGGCCAGCGCGGCGCGGGCGTGGCCGAGCGCGACGGCGCGCTCGATAAGGTCGACATCGTGCAGGGCACGCTCGCCAAGGCGTTCGGCGTGGTCGGCGGCTACATCGCCTCGACCGCAGCCACTGTCGACTTCGTGCGCTCCTGCGGCTCGGGCTTCATCTTCTCGACCTCGATGCCGCCGGCGATCGCCGGTGCCGCACTGGCCAGCATCCGCCACGTCACCGCCCATCCCGAGCTCAGGGTGCGCCACCAGGAACGCGCCTCGACGCTGAAGCGAAGGCTCGCCGCGGCCGGCCTGCCGCTCATGCCGTCGGTCACGCACATCGTGCCGGTGTTCGTGGGCGACGCCGCGCTCGCCAAGCAGGCGACCGATCTGCTGATGGAGCGGCATGCGATCTACGTGCAGCCCATCAACTACCCGACGGTGCCGCGCGGCACCGAGCGCCTGCGGCTCACGCCGACGCCGCTGCACGGCGACGATGACATGGTGCGGCTGGTGGCCGCCCTGCAGGATGTCTGGCAGACCCTGGGCTTGAGCCTGCGCGCCGCCGCGGAGTAGCCGGGAGCGCGGGCCTTTGGCCCGCCTCATGACTCATGAGCGGGCCAGAGGCCCGCGCTCCCTTACTCCACTGTGCGCATCGACCAGATGCGCGAGAACATCAGCACCGCGCCGATCAGCACCGCCATGGCGATCGCCGGCAGCACCATGGCGAGCTTGAGGCCCAGCACCGCCGCCAGCGAGCCCGCGATGAAGGCGCCGATTGGGCCGCCGCCGCCAATGCCCAACTGGAACAGCGACATCAGCCGCGCCCGGTGCGTGGGCGGCGCCACGATCTGCAGGATGGTGCGTCCTTGGGTCAGCGTGATGCCGGCACCCAGTCCCCAGACGAAGCACAGCGCGTTGAAGGCGAGGAACGGCGGATGCAGCGCCATGCCCAGCAGGATCACCGAGCCGACCGACACGGCGCTGACCACCATCCGGCCGCGCAGAGTGAAGCGGCGCGCGAGCCCCGCGAACGCGAAGGCGGCAATGATGGTGCCGGCCCAGAAGGCCAGGTTGATATAGGCGATCTCCGCGGCGCCGCCGTGATAGACGTCGCGCACGACGATCGGCAGCACGGCCATGAACGGGCCGACATAGAACACACCGATGCCGAAGTTGATCAGCAGCACCGGCCACATCTGCTCCGAACGCGCCGCCTCGGCGATGCCGTCGCCAATGCTGCGCCAGAAGCTCGGATGCTCGACCGGCGGAAGCGGCGGCAGCCGCGGCAGCCGCCAGACGGCGATCGCGCCCGCCAGCACCAGAAGGGCCTGCGCGGCCAGCAGCGGCAGCGCACCGATGCGATCGGCCTCGGATGCCACGGCGATGCCGATGAGCTGGCCGATGAACTGCAGCGCCGTCGCCAGCGCCACGGCGCGCGGCAGATTGCCCCCGGCCACCACCGGCAGAAGGGCGTCGCGGGTCGGCACGGCGAAGGCGCCGATCGATCCCGCCGCGAGCCCATAGGCGATCAGCAGCGGATAGCTGAGCGCCCCCATCGACAACACGCCCGCCAGCACCACGGGCGGCACGGCATAGAGGATGTGGTAGCGCAGCAGGAGGCGGCGGGCGTCGCCGCGGTCGGCAACCATGCCGCCCAGCGGCAGGAACAGGATGCCGGGCGCCATCAATGCCATTTGCGCGATGCCAACGGCGAAGGCGTCCATGTGCAGCACGATCGCGGCCAGCCAGGCGAACAGCACCTGCTGGATGCCGAGCGGCACGAACCAGCTGCCCAATCCTGTCAAATAGATGGCAAAGGGAGAAAAACGCGGCACGGGGGCAACTTGCCTCGGTCGTTATTCAACTATATCTTGCAGAGTGTTAGTGCCGCTTGCTCATCCAATAGTCAAAGAGCACAGGCCGTAGCCTCCGACCCCTCGGAAGCCCGGCGGTGACGGAGCGGAAGAAGATGTCGACATTCAACCGCACCACCTTGGTGAAGGTCCTGGAAATCCTCGACAGCAGCAACGCCGGCGAGGCGCTGGCTGCGGCCAAGCTTGCCTCTACCATGCTGCGCGAGGCCGGTCTCACCTGGGATGATGTTCTGGCGCCCGAGATCCATGGCCGCGCCGCCCAGGCGCCGGCGGCCCGCGCGATTGGCAGCGGTCCGTTCGGCTATCGCCGCGACCGCGAGCTCTCGCCGCACGAGCAGTTCTTCATGGTGCTGCTGAGCCCGCGCACGCCGATGGAGATCAAGCGCAATCTCCGCACCTGGGAAGCCCGCGTGCTCGACGGCGAGATCACGCCGCAGGAGACCCAGGACCTGCGCTTCATGTACCAGAGCTTCGTGGTAGGCTGACCGTCCGTCGCTGCGGCGACTCCTTCCAGAAGCCAGGAGACATCGTGAGACATCTGATCGCGTGCGCCCTGCTCGGCATGCTGGTTGCCGTGCTCAGCGCAACCGCGGCGGTTGCCCAGCCCATCAAGATCGTCGCCTTTGGCGGCAGCAGCACTTACGGCCAGGGCCTGGAGCGCTACGATGCCTATCCCGCAAAGCTTGAGAAGGCGCTGCGGGCCAAGGGGTACAATGTCGTCGTCACCAACGCTGGCATGAGCGGCGACAAGACCGCCGACGGCCTGCGGCGGCTCGACCGGGCGGTGCCTGCCGACAGCCAGATCGTCATCGTCGAATACGGCATCAACGATCACTTCGCCAAGAACGACCCGCAGACGATCCGCGCCAACCTCGACGCCATGCTCGCCCGCCTGCGTGGGCGCGGCGCCCAGGTACTGCTTGTCGGCTATTTCGGCAGCCAGGGCCTCGAGACGCTTGCCCAGAAATACGACGCCGGGTACACGACGTTCTCCTTTCCCGGCGGCAACGATGCCAAGTACCGCATCGCCAACGACCCGCAGCTCAGGACCACGGGCGTCGCCCACTACAATGGCGCCGGCTACGACATGATCGTGGCCAAGATCCTACCCGAGGTCGAAGCGCTGATCGCGCGCGTCAAGCGCTGAGCCGTCAGGCCGCCGCTACCAGCACGTTCTGCTCGCGCTCCAGCACGCGCCGCACCGCCGGCCGCGCCAGCATGCGGTCTTTCCACGCCGTATAGTTCTTGAGCTCTTCGACCGGCAGGCCGATGCGCTTGCCCCAGCCGTAGAACACCAGGGCATAGCAATCGACCACGCTGAACTGGTCGCCGAGGATCCACGGCTTGCTGCCGATGATCCCGTCGATCTCCTTCAGGCAGTTGTGGAAGTTGCTGCGGCCGACCTCCTTCAGATGGTCGAACACCTTTGTGTCCGTGGCGAAGCGCTCGGGCCGCGAGATATGGGTGAAGGACGGGTGCACATTGTTGGAGAACCAGGCCATCAGCGAGATCGCGCGGGCGCGCTGGACCGGGTCCTTGGGCATGAGCTGCGGGGCGTACTTGGCGGCGATGAAG
This sequence comes from Reyranella sp., assembly GCA_035296945.1. Classification (GTDB taxonomy): domain Bacteria; phylum Pseudomonadota; class Alphaproteobacteria; order Reyranellales; family Reyranellaceae; genus Reyranella. The sequence continues at coordinate 3,453 of DATGZZ010000741.1, read as the reverse complement.
TCGAGGATCGCGGTGTTCTCCACGATCGTGCCCTCGTCGATCACCAGCGCCGGCACGCGGCCGCGCGGGTTGATCTTGAGATACTCCGGCCCCTTCTGCTCGTTCTTGGCGAAGGCCAGCGCCTGGGAGTCGTACGTGGCGCCGCTTTCCTCCAGCGTGAGGTGCGACGCGGTCGAGCAGGCGCCGGGGGCGTAATAGAGCTTGAGCATTTCCAGTCTCCCTTTCAGACAACTCGAAGGCTGTCATCCCGATCGCAGCGAGGGACCTTTAGGCAGCAGGAAGGTCCCTCGCTGCGCTCGGGATGACAGGGAAATCGTTGCGCCTCCCGCCGTCCCTTAAAGCGGCTTGGCCGCACCGTTCGGCTTGCCGCGATGCAGGAACTCGCGGCCGATCTTGACGCGTTTCTCGCCGTCATACTCGACGATGTCGGCGGTGGCGTAGGTCTCGGTCCAGTTCGACGGCAGGAACGAGCCCGAGCCCACGACGTCGATCGGCGCCTTGGCCTCGGCCATGATGCGGCACTTGGCCGGGCCGAAGCCCGAGGAGGCCACGATCTTGACCTTGTCGAAGCCGGCGCGGTCGAGCTCGGCGCGCAGATGGAAGATCGCCGCCGCCGACACGCCGGTGCCGACGAGATAGCGCAGCTCCTCCTCGCTGCGGTAGCCGCGGATCGATTCCGGCGAGAAGCGTTCCAGCACGGCATAGGACGAAGCGGGATCGAGGCCTTCGATGTAGCGGCCGCCGGTCGTGTCCAGACGAAGCGACAGCATTCCCTTGGCAGCCAGCTCGGAAAAGCGCCGGCAGACCTCCAGCGAGTCCGAGATCTCGCGGGCGAAGTAGTCGACCAGCACGGTCATGGCCTCGCCCGTGAAGGTCTCGTGATACATCTCCGCGGCGCGCAAGGTCGAACCGGCGTAGCCGATCAGGGCATGCGGCATGGTGCCGAGGCCCTGGTCGCGGCCGAAGAAGTGCGCCGTGGCGTGGGTGGCGTTGCCGATGAAGCCCAGCGCGCCCACCTTGCGCTTGGCGCGCGCCGAGCCGACCGAGGCCGCATAGGCCATCATCTCGGCCATCTCCTGCCCCGCGCAATGGCGCGCATCCATGGCGAGGAAGGCCGACTTGGGCATGTCGGCGCACATCGTCCAGGCGTTGTAGGCGGCGACGCAGGCCGGCCCCAGCTTCTGCAGGAAGATCGTCTCGAGATCGACGAGATGGAAGAACGAGCCGGTGATGTACATCATCGGCTCGCCGGCGCCGACCCACTTGCCCTCGCCGTAACGCAGATCGAGATCGACCGATGTGTTGCGCGAGCGCCCGAGTTCCTCGAGCCACTGCAGCGCCAGCCGCGGCGCGAACACCACGGGACGGCGCATGAAGATGGCGTAGGTCACGCGGGCATCGCCGAAGCGGCCGATCACCTGCTTCGTGCGATTGAAGTAGTGATCGGTATACCGCTCGACTTCGCGATCTGATGGATGCGTCATAGGCCCTCCCCTGGCCCCGACCGGCCGCTGCTAGACGGCCGGTCGTGCCCGGGCGACGGACAGGCGCTCGGACTTGAGCTGCTCGGCGAGCAGGAAGGCAAGTTCCAGCGCCTGGCTGGCGTTGAGGCGAGGGTCGCACTGCGTCTCATAGCGCTCGTTGAGATTGTCGACCGTGATGTCGGTCGAACCGCCGATGCACTCGGTGACCTCCTGGCCGGTCATCTCGAAGTGCACGCCGCCGGGATGCGTGCCCTCGGCGCGGTGGGCGGCGAAGAAGTCCTTCACCTCGCTCAGGATGGCGTCGAAGTGCCGGGTCTTCCTGCCGTTGGCCGCCGTCACGGTGTTGCCGTGCATGGGATCGCACGTCCACACGACCGAGCGGCCTTCCTTCTTGGCGGCGCGCAAGAGCGCCGGCAGCTTGTCGGCTACCTTTCCGGCCCCCATGCGGCTGATGATGACGATACGGCCAGGCTCGTTGGCCGGGTTCAGCGTCTCATTGAGGCGCAGGAAGTCGTCGACCGAGAGCGACGGGCCCGCCTTGAAGCCCAGTGGGTTGCGCACACCGCGGAAGAACTCGACATGGGCGCCGTCAGGCTGGCGGGTGCGATCGCCGATCCACAGCAGGTGCGCCGAGCAATCGTACCAGTCGCCCGAGGTCGAATCGACGCGGGTCAGCGCCTCCTCATACTGCAGCAGCAGCCCTTCGTGGCAGGTGAAGAAGTCGGTCTCGGCGATCTGCGGCGTGGTCACCGAGTTGAGCCCGCACGCCGCCATGAAGTTCAGCGTCTCGTCGAGCCGCGCGGCAAGGTCATGGTAACGCTCGGACGCCGGCGAGTTGCGCACGAAGTCGAGGTTCCAGCGATTGACCTCGTGCAGGTCGGCATAGCCGCCCTGGGCGAAGGCGCGCAGCAGGTTCAAGGTCGCGGCCGACTGGTTGTAGGCCTGCACCATGCGCTCGGGATCGGGCAGGCGCGACTCGGCGGTGAACTCGAAGCCGTTGACGTTGTCGCCGCGGTAGGACGGCAGCTCGACGTCGCCCACCTTCTCGACGTCCGACGAGCGCGGCTTGGCGAACTGGCCGGCCATGCGGCCGACCTTCACCACCGGCACGCCGGCGCCGTAGGTCAGCACGACCGCCATCTGCAGCAGCACGCGGAACGTGTCGCGGATATTGTTGGCGGAGAAATCCTGGAAGCTCTCGGCGCAGTCGCCGCCCTGCAGCAGGAAGGCGTCGCCCGCGGCCACCTTGGCCAGCGCCGCCTTGAGCTTGCGCGCCTCGCCGGCGAAGACCAGCGGCGGATAGCGACGCAGCCGGGCCTCGGCGCCGGCCAGAACGGCGGCATCCGAATAGACCGGCATCTGCTGGGCCGGCCGGCCACGCCAGCTCGTCGGCGTCCAGTCGGCGGCACTCGAACTGCGGGACTGCGCTTTCGCGGCCGTCCTGGACGGGCCCTGAATCGCGGTCATTTTTCCTTCCTCCTGCACCCTGGCCGACCTCTGGCCGCGGGGTCGGTGAACCTATACGCGCTGTGGATAAAAGGCGAGCCCTCCCTCCTTCGCTCCTGGCGGAGCTTCGGAGGGCGAGCCCTCCGAAGCCTTGGCGAAGGAGGCCACTATTCCGCAGCCTTCTGTCTGGGCGCCGGCTCGACCCGCGCCGTGCGCATGGTGACGAACTCCTCGCCGGCGGTGGGATGGATGCCGACCGTGGCATCGAACTGCGCCTTGGTGGCGCCGGCCTTCACGGCCACCGCAAGTCCCTGGACCAGCTCGGCGGCATCGTCGCCCACCATGTGGACACCCACGACCTTGTCTGTCGCCGCCTCGACGATCAGCTTCATGAAGGTACGCTGCTGGCGCCCGGACAGCGTGTACTTCATCGGCTTGAAGGCCGAGGTGAAGACGCGCACCTCGCCCAACCGCATCCTAGCCTCCTCCTCCGTCAGCCCGACATTGGCGAGCTCGGGCTGGC
>DATGZZ010000740.1:0-2014 GCA_035296945.1 Reyranella sp. | reverse complement strand
CACCTTGCGATGGTTGCGCAGGTTCACGAACGGCATGCGCCAGGGGAAATACGAATGCAGGAAGCGCGCGACCGGGACGCCGGCGCGGGCGAGATGGTTGTAGGTGCCCGAATAGAAATAGCCGCCGCCGACGCCGTCGAGCAGCACCCGCACCTCGACGCCGCGGCGCTGCGCCTGGATCAGCGCCTGGTGGAAGGCCTCGCCCGCCTTGTCGGCGCGGAAGATGTAGCTGATCAGGCCGACGCTCTTCTCGGCCGCCGCGATCGCCGCCAGCATGCGGGGATAGGCCTGATCGCCGCTGTGCATGACCTCGATTTTGTTGCCGGGCTCGCTGGGCAGGCCGGTCAGCCGGCCGATGGCGAACTCGAGCGGCGTCAGCGGATCCTTGGCGACGGCGTCGGACAGGGTCTCGTCGGCGATGGCCATCGGCAGGCGCTGGCGACGCAGGCGCTGGGCGCGGCGCTTGACCCGGTTGATGCCCATGGTGACGTAGAGCAGCGCGCCGAGGAACGGCGACAGCCAGGCGATGCCGATCCACGACACCGAAGCCGCGACGTTGCGCTTGTAGAGCAGGACGTGGACCGTCACGAGGGCCGCGATGACGACATGCGCCATCACGGCGACCGGGCCGATCAGTGTGGGCAGACCGAGATCGAGGAACACGCCGTGGGTATAGCAGGTTCCTCGCCGGGGAAGACTAGAGCGATTTCCGATCTGATTGAACCGCGCGCGGTTCAATCAGATCGGAAATGCGCGCGCGGCTGTTGGCCGTTTCAACGGGCACAGTCTGCTCGGCTGATCCCAGCCGAGCAGATTGTGCTCTACGCCGTCGCCTTGATGGCCTTGCCGCAGAGATCGATGATCTCGTCGATCTGGTTCCTCTCGATGACCAGCGGCGGCGACATGGCGATGGTGTCGGCGGCCTGGCGCACCATCAGGCCGAGCTCGAAGGCCTTCACGAAGGTGTCGAAACCGCGCGCGCCGATGGCGTCCTTGCGGCCTTCCATGTCGATGCCGCCGGCGAGGCCCAGGTTGCGGATGTCGATGACGCCGGGCAGGCCCTTCAGCGAATGCATGCCGTCCTCCCAGTACTTGGAGAGCTCGGCGGAGCGCTGGAACAGCCCCTCGTCCTTGTAGATGTCGAGCACGGCCGACGCCGCGGCGCAGGCCAGCGGATGGGCCGAGTAGGTGTAGCCGTGGAACAACTCGACGACGTTCTCCGGCCCGTTCATCAGGCCGTCGTAGATGTGCTTGCGCACGAACACGCCACCCATCGGCACCGTGGCGTTGCTGATGCCCTTGGCCACCGTCATGAGGTCGGGGATGACGTTGAAGAAGTCGGCGGCAAAGCCGGTGCCCAGCCGTCCGAAGCCGGTGATGACCTCGTCGAAGATCAAGAGGATGCCGTGCTTGTCGCAGATCTGGCGCAGGCGCTGCAGGTAGCCCTTGGGCGGCGGCAGGTAGCCGGTCGAGCCGGCGCAGGGCTCGACGATCACTGCGGCGATGGTCGAGGCGTCGTGCAGGGCAACGATGCGCTCGAGCTCGTCGGCCAGCTCAACGCCGCCATGCTCGGGCTCGCCGCGCGAAAAGCCGTTCCTGGCCGGCAGATGGGTGTGCGGCATGTGGTCGACGCCGGGCAGCAGCACGCCCCATTGCTTGCGGTTGTTGACCATGCCGCCGACCGAGATGCCGCCGAAGCCGACGCCGTGATAGCCGCGCTCGCGGCCGATCAGGCGGGTGCGCGTGCCCTGGCCGCGGGCGCGCTGCCAGGCGAGCGCGATCTTGAGCGCGGAGTCGACGGCCTCGGAGCCCGAGTTGCAGTAGAAGGCGTGGTCGAGGTCGCCCGGCAGCATGGCGGCATGGCGCGCTGCGAGCTCGAACGACTTGGGGTGGCCCATCTGGAAGGACGGCGCGTAGTCCATCTCCTCGAGCTGCTGGGCGATCGCCTGCTTGATCTCCTCGCGGCCGTGGCCGGCATTGACGCACCACAGGCCGGCCGTGCCGTCGATCACCT
>DATGZZ010000739.1:0-2438 GCA_035296945.1 Reyranella sp. | reverse complement strand
GGGCTCGGGCTACTACACCGCCATCCTCGCCGAGCTGGTGGGCTTGAACGGCCGTGTCGACGGCATCGAGATCGACGCCCCGCTCGCCGCGGCGGCCACGCGTAATCTCGCGGCCTGGCCCACGGCCCATGTCGCGGTGGGCGACGCCAGCGTGCCGCTCGAGGGAAGCTGGGACCTGATCGTGGCCTTTGCCGGCGCGACGGCGCCGCACGCCTGGTGGCTCGACGGCCTGGCCGACAGCGGCCGCCTGCTGCTGCCGTTGACCGCCGGCAATTTCTCCCCTCGTGGCGGTTTCATGCTGTGCCTCGAGCGTCGCGGCAACGGCTTGGCCGCACGCTCGGCCGGTTGGGTCGGCTTCTATCCCTGCGCCGGCGCACGCAGCCCCGAGGGCGAGGCTGCTCTGGATGCCGCCCTGGCCGATCCGGCCGGACAACAGGCGATACGCAGCCTGCGCCGCGATCCGCACGAGAAGGATGATTCGTGCTGGCTGCATCGCGACGGCTGGTGCCTGTCCAAGCACGAGCTGCACTGATGGCCAAGCCGCTGAAGCGCTTCGTCTGCCAATCGTGCGGCGCGGTCACGAGCAAGTGGGGCGGCCGCTGCGAATCCTGCGGCGAGTGGAACACCATTATCGAGGAAGCAGCCCCCGCGCCCGGTCCGGCCGGCGGCGGCATGGCGCGCGCCGGCAGGGGCCGCACACTCGAGTTCGCCGGACTGCGCGGATCGACGCCGCAGCCGGACCGCTACCGCAGCGGCATCGCCGAATTCGACCGCGTCTGCGGCGGCGGCTTGGTCGTGGGCTCAGCCCTGCTGATCGGCGGCGATCCCGGCATCGGCAAGTCGACGCTGTTGCTGCAGGTCGCGGCGGCGCTGGCGCGCCAGCACACGGCCTGTGCCTACATCTCGGGCGAGGAGGCGCTCGACCAGGTGCGCCTGCGCGGCGAGCGGCTGGGCCTGGGCGACGCGCCGGTGCAGCTCACCGTCGCGACCTCGGTGCGCGACATCGTGGCGACGCTGGAGCGGCCCGACGCACCCAAGGTGGCGGTGATCGATTCGATCCAGACCATGTGGCTCGACACGATCGACAGCACGCCGGGCACGGTGAGCCAGGTGCGCGCCTCGGCGCAGGCGCTGGTCGAGCTCGCCAAGCGGCGCGGCATCGCCGTCCTGCTGGTGGGCCACGTCACCAAGGACGGCGCCATCGCCGGCCCCCGCGTGCTCGAGCACATGGTCGACACGGTGCTCTATTTCGAGGGCGAGCGCGGGCACCACTTCCGCATCCTGCGCACGGTGAAGAACCGCTTCGGTCCGACCGACGAGATCGGCGTGTTCGAGATGTCCGACCGCGGCCTGTCGGACGTCGCCAATCCCTCGGCGCTGTTCCTGGGCGAGCGGCGCGGCCATGTCTCGGGGACCTGCGTGTTCGCCGGGATCGAGGGCACACGGCCGGTGCTGACCGAGATCCAGGCGCTGGTGTCGCCCTCTTCCCTCGGCACGCCACGGCGTGCGGTGGTCGGCTGGGATTCCAACCGGCTGGCCATGGTGCTGGCCGTGCTCGAGGCGCGCTGCGGCGTCGCCGTCGGCGCCAACGACGTCTATCTCAATGTCGCCGGTGGGCTCCGCATCGGCGAGCCGGCGGCCGATCTCGCCGTCGCTGCAGCCGTGGTGTCATCGCTCGCCGACGAGCAGGTGCCGGCCGACATGGTCGTGTTCGGCGAGATCGGTCTGGGCGGCGAGATCCGTCCGGTGAGCCAGCGAGAGGCGCGTTTGCGCGAGGCGGCCAAGCTCGGCTTCCGCAGTGCCCTGGTGCCGCGTGGCCGCGCCGGCACGGGACCCGCACCGCGCACGGAGGGCATCGCCATTGACGAAATCGAGCATCTATCAGACCTTGTGGCGCGTTTTCAGCCGGCCGACCGGCCCATGAAGCGGTCGCGCCGCGACAGCCCCTCGGATCGTGGGCGAGCTTAAGGCAACGGAGCGTTTGAGGGGCGATGGACAAGCTCGGGATCACTGTTTTCGACGTCGCGATCATCGCCGTCGCCTGCTTCGGCGCCCTACTCGGCGCCTCGGCCGGCTTTGCGCATGCCGTGCTGTTCATCGGCTCGTGGATCGCCGCCGGCTGGGTGGCGTGGAAATACGCCAAGCTGATCCAGCCCGAGGTCGAACAGCTCGTCGGCAGCACCGAGCTTGCCTATTTCCTGGCCATGCTGGCGGTCTTCGTGGCCGCCCTGATCGTGCTGGTGATGCTGACCAATGCGCTGTCGCGTTCGGTGCGGGGAAGCCCGCTCGCCAAGCCCGACCGCATCCTGGGCGCCGGTTTCGGCGTGCTGTGCGCCTGGGTGGCGGTCGGCACCGCCTTCCTGTTCTACGGCTATCTCGGGCCGCGCGCGCTGCCGCCTGCGGTCGAGGGCAGCGCCACCTTCCCGATGATCAAGGAA
>DATGZZ010000738.1:0-4750 GCA_035296945.1 Reyranella sp. | reverse complement strand
AGGCCGAGCCGCAACGTCTGCATCTTCGCCGGCCGGCAGATCGATCGCAGCCCGACCGGCAGCGGCGTCAGCGCGCGGATGGCCCTACAGGCGGCGCGTCGGCAGGTCCGCGTCGGCGACCAGCGATCGTTCGAGAGCTGCACTGGCGACGTCTTCAGCGGCCGCATCGTGCGCGAGGCGCCGCCGGTCGGCGGCCGCAAGTCGGTGATCGTCGAAGTCGGCGGACGCGCCCATCAGACCGGCGAGGCGCGCTTTCGCTTCGACGATGACGATCCATTGCGTGAGGGTTTTTCTCTCGGCCTTTGAGGGCTGCTGCCAGCAAAGCCGACGCTGTCATCCCGAGCGCAGCGAGGGACCTTTGAGGCTACAGGAAAGGTCCCCGCTGCGCTCGGGATGACAGTTGTGTCGTATGGACGTCGTGCCTTAAGCGTTGTGGCCGCGGCGCAGTGCCTGGTCGAGGTCGTCCAGAAGGTCGCTCGTCTCCTCGACGCCGACCGACAGCCGCAGCAGGTCGGTCGGGCAGGGCGTGCCCGGTCCTTCGACGCTGGCCCGGTGCTCTATGAGGCTTTCGACGCCGCCCAGCGACGTCGCCCGCTTCCACAGTTCGACGCGGGCCGCCGAGGCGATGGCGGCGCGCTCGCCGCCCTTGACGCGCACCGACAGCATGCCGCCGAAGCCGCCCGTCATCTGCTTCTTCGCCGCCGCGTGCCCGGCGAAGGAGGGCAGGCCGGGATAGAGCACCTCGGCGACCATGGGATGGGACGACAGGCGCTCGGCGAGAGTCTCGGCCGAGCGACAAGCCCAGGCGACGCGCGGGAACAGCGTGCGCATGCCGCGCAGCAGCAGCCACGCCTCGGTCTGGCCGAGGATGGTGCCGAGCTGCGCGCGGATCGCGCGCAGCTTCTGCCAGTACTCATCGTCGCGCGCGCCGACCAGGGCGCCGGCGATGATGTCGGAGTGTCCGTTGAGATACTTGGTCGCCGAATGCATGACGATGTCGGCGCCGAACTCGATCGGCCGCGTCAGCACCGGCGTGCCAACCGTCGAATCGACTCCGAGCAGCGCACCGGCGCGATGGGCGATGTCGGCCGCGGCGGCGATGTCGGTGACGCACCAGGTCGGATTGGCCGGCGTCTCGATCCACACCAGCTTGGTGGCACCCGGCCGGACGGCGGCGGCGATGGCATCGGTGCGGTCGGCATCGACGAAATCGACTTTCAGTCCCCATTGGGTGGCGAAGCCCGCCAGCCAGTTGCGCAGCGACCAGTACATCACCTTGGGCGCCACCACATGGCTGCCCGGCGTCAAGCCCAGGAAGCAGGCGGTGGCCGCACTCATGCCCGAGGAGAAGACCAGCGCCTTGGGGCCGCCTTCGAGGGCGGCGAGCGTCGCCTCAGCCTGATCGAAGGTCGGATTGTCGGGCCGCGCATAGATGCGGCCGGAGCTGTAGCCGTTATCCTCGTCGCGCTGATAGGTGCTGGCCATGTGGATCGGCGGCACCACGGCCTTGGTCACAGGGTCGATCCAGCCCATTGCTTGTGCCGCGAGCGAAGAGGCAGCGAAGGTCTTGTCTGTCATCGAGGCACCGCTAGCTTACGTGTTTCTTACAGATGCGCGTGCCTTTATAGCGCATCGTCGCGCATCCGTTGCAGATGCATTACTATCGCCCACCGCACTGGGCCGGCCCCCTAAGTGTCCGATGTCCGATTGTGCGTCGCGAACCGTCCCATCGTCCCGGTCTGGTCTTGGAGTCCGTGTAATGGATGTCGAAACCTTCGCCCACCCGCATCAGCTGCCAACACCCGCCCGCGGCGATCGCGTCGCCCGAACGCGCGACGCCATCGTCGGCTCCGCCCTTGCCTTGGCTCTCGCCGGTGAAGTGGCGCCCATCGTCCGCGACATCGCCAAGATGGCGGGCGTCTCGGCCCGCACCGTATTCCAGCATTTCGCCGACACCGCCGAGCTCTACGTCGCCGTGCTTGGCCGCGTCCTGACGGCGGCTCTCGGCGAAGTCGACTTCAGCATGACGTGGCCGTTCGACGAGCGCATCGCCATGATCATCAACCAGTCCTCCGAGCGCAGCGAGCGCCTGCTGCCGATGTGGACCTTCATCGAGACGCTGCAGCGGCGGTCGACCGAGGCGTCCGACATGATCATGCAGATGTACACCGCCAACCGCGCGCAGCTCACGCAATGGTTCGAGCATGAGCTCGCGGCGCTGCCCGCCGACTCGCGCGAGCGCACGTTGAACGCGCTCGCCCTGGCGCTGGCGCCCGAGAGCTGGGTGGTGCTGCGCGAGCGGCTCGGCCTGTCGATCGAGCAGGCGCGCGACGAACTGGCGTTCGTCGCCCGCTCCGTGCTCAGCGGCGCCCCGCTCCGCGCATAGCCAGTCGCGCCAGCTCTTCGAGCTGGCGATCACGCAGGCCCATCTCGCGGAGATGGGCCACCGTGTTCTGAACATAGGCGAGATTGCTGCCCGTGGCGCCGCGTCCATTGCGGACCAGCGCCACGGCCTTGGCGAGCGGCAGCTTGCCGGCGAACTGGCGGTGCGCGCGGTCGGCGAGATAGACCAGCGCCGGCACGGTGCGGCCATCGGCGAGATGGATCGGCCGGATCGTCTCCTCGTAGACGCCGTCATTGTCGATCTCGCGATGGATCAGGTAGCGGCGCACCGCGTCGTATTGCTTGGCGGGCAGGCGATGGGCGAGCCCGCGGCAGGAGCCGCCCGGCAGCAGGCCGAGGATCAATCCGGGCTGTCTGGGCGTGCCGCGATAGTGCTCGGAATAGATGCAGAAGGCGCGATGCCATCCGTGCAGGCGTGCGCCGCGCGTCTCGGGCGCCACGAAGCCCGGGTTCCACATCAGCGAGCCGTAGCCAAAGACCCAGAAGGGTCGATTACCGTTACTCATGCTCTTCCGGACCGCGAGCCTCCGGCTCGCTCATGATCATGAGCGAGCCGGAGGCTCGCGGTCCGGAAGACATGAGCTCACGCCTGGTTGAGATGGATCAGCGCGCGGCGGATTTCGCGCGTGCGCGTGAACAGCTCGAACAGCTTGTCGCCCTCGCCCCAGCGGATGGCGCGCTGCAGGTAGAACAGATCTTCCTGGAAGCGGCCGAGCGTCTCGAGCACGGCCTCGCGGTTGTTCAGGAACACGTCGCGCCACATCGTCGGATCGGAGGCGGCGATGCGCGTGAAGTCGCGGAAGCCGCCGGCGGCAAAGCGCAGCACTTCGCTGTTGAGATGGCCCGCCAGGTCGTCGGCCGTCCCGACGATGGCGTAGGCGATGAGATGCGGCAGGTGCGAGGTGATGGCGAGGATGCGGTCGTGATCGGCCGGGTCAAGCCGCTGGGTCAGGCTGCCCAGCCCCTTCCAGAAGGCTTCCAGCTTGTCGACCGCGACGGCATCGCTGCCGGGCAGCGGCGTCAGGATGGTCCAGCGGCCGTCGAACAGCTCGGCGAACCCTGCCTCGGGTCCGGAATTCTCCGTGCCGGCGACCGGATGGGCGGGGACGAAATGCACGCCCGCCGGCAAATGCGGCTTCATCGCATCGACCACGGCCTGCTTCACCGACCCCACGTCGGAGACGATGCAGCCCGGCTTGAGCTTGGGCGCGATCGTGCGGGCCGCCTCGCCACAGGCGCCGACCGGCGTGCAGACGATCACCAGGTCGGCGTCCGCGCAGGCAGCCGCGAGATCGGTGCCGCAATGGTCGACGAGCTTCAGGCGGTTGGCGACGGCCGCCGTCTCCTCGCTGCGCGTGGCAGCGACGATCTTGGTGGCGAGGCCGCCGCGCCGGGCGGCAAGCGCGATCGATCCGCCGATCAGGCCGATGCCGATCAGGGCGATCTTGTCGAAGAGGGGCTTGGTCATTTGTTTGCAGCGACGAAGCGGCCGAGCGAGCCTTGCACGGCCTTGACCTCGCTCTCGGTGCCGATGGTGATGCGCAGGTGCTCGGGCAGGCCGTAGCCTGCGACCATGCGCGGGATCAGCCCGTCATTCATCATCCAGTCGTTGGCCGCGGCCGCGCGCTCCTTGGAGCCGAAGCCCACCAGCACGAAGTTGCCGACGCTGGGCAGCGGCTTCAATCCGAGCTTGGTGAGCTCGGCGCTGAGCCAGGGCAGCCAGATATCGTTGTTGGTGCGGCTGGCGTCCGAGTGGGCGATGTCGGCCATCGCTGCAATGCCCGCGGCCTGCGCCGCCAGGTTGACGTTGAACGGCTGGCGCAGCCGGCTCATGACGTCGATGATGCCCGCAGGACCGTACATCCAGCCGAGCCGTAAGCCACCCAATCCGTAGATCTTCGAGAAGGTGCGGGTCATCACCACGTTCTCGGCCTGGTCGACGAGCTCCACGCCCGATTCGTAGTCGTTGCGGCTGACGTATTCGGCGTAGGCCGCGTCGATCACCAGCAGCACGTTCTTCGGCAGGCCGGCGTGCAGGCGGCGCACGTCATCCTTGGTGATGTAGGTGCCCGTCGGATTGTTGGGGTTGGCGACGCACACGACCCGGGTCTTGTCGCTGACCTTGGACAGCATGGCGTCGACGTCGCAGCGATAGTCCTTCTCCGGTGCGGCGACCGGCGTCGCGCCGACGCCGAGCGCATTGATGGGATACATCAGGAAGCCGAACTGGCTGTACAGCAGCTCGTCGCCCGGGCCGCAGTAGGCGCGCACCAGCAGGTTCAGCAGCTCGTCGGAGCCCGCGCCGCAGACGATGCGCTTGGCGTCAAGGCCGTAGTGCCGGCCGATC
>DATGZZ010000737.1:0-5076 GCA_035296945.1 Reyranella sp. | reverse complement strand
ATGACCAGCGCCAGCGGATGTTGAAGAAGTTTTCCTGGGTGCTGATCGGTGACGGGCGCCTGGCGTTGCCCGTCGGCCGCAAACCGGCGCCCAGCAGGCCGGCGACGACGATCGCGCAGATCGCGAAAATGCCTAAAAGCCAGTTCGGCACGAGGGTCGAGGCGGCGAGGAAATACCAAAGATCATTGAGCCAGCCGCCCAGGTCCGACCACAGGCCGAGGAAGTAGCCGACGATCAGGACGACGATGACGGCGGCGACGACGAGCTTGGCGTGCACGTTCCTAGTGCCTCAGTCGAAGGCTGCCGATCACCAGCGCCGCGCCGGCGAAGCCCGCGCCCAGCCAGATCGCGGCACGGGCGGCATCGGCGGCGCCGCCGCTGGAGAAGTCGAACAGCCCGAACACCACCGCGACCAGCGCCGCTCCCATCGTCTGCCCCAGCGTCCGGGCGGTGGCGATGATACCGCCGGCGCTGCCGCTGCGCTCGCGCGGCACGGCGTTCATCATCAGCCGGTTGTTGGGCGAGGCGAAGACGCCAAAGCCCGCGCCGCACAGGACCAGCCGCCACATGATGTCGGCACTGGACGGGTCGGGTGGCAGCAGCGCCGTCAGGATCAAGCCCGCCGTCATGCAGGTGAGGCCGATGGTGCCCAGCAGCCCGGCGTGATGGCGGTCGGCCAGGCGGCCGGCAATGGGCGCGATGGTGGCCAGCGCCAGCGGCCAGGCGGTCAGCAGGATGCCGGTGCTGGTGGCGTCACGGCCCAGCACGGTGTGGAAGAAGAAGGGCAGGCTGACGAAGGCCAGGCCCTGGGCGGTGAAGGTGCAGGTCGCGGCGGTGATCGACAGCGCGAAGATCGGCCGTCGGAAGACGTCGATCGGCATCATCGGGTCGGCGAGCCTCTTCTGCCGCCACACGAACAACGTGCCCAGCACGGCCGCGAGCACGAGCTCGCAGGCGATCACCGCGCGATGGTGGCCGTGGGCCAGGCCGTCGATGCCGAAGATCAGCAATCCGAAAGTGGCGCCCGACAGAACTGCCGAGATCACGTCGAACGGCCGATGGGTGTGCGTGGTGTGCGGCAGGTAACGTTCGGCCAGGACGAAGGAAATGAGGCCAAGCGGTGCATAGACGGCGAACAGGTACGGCCAGGGGGCCATCGACAGAACGAGGGCGCCGATCGAGGGACCGGCAGCCAGCGACGTGGCGACCACGGTGGTGTTGAAGCCGAGCCCGCGGCCGAGCTGGGAGCGCGGGTAGATGGCGCGGACCAGGGCGGGCTGGACCGACATGATGGCGGCACCGCCCAGCCCCTGGAAGGTGCGGCCCGCCAGCAGCCAGGGCAGCGAAGGCGCCAGTGCGCACCCGATCGAGGCCAGCGAGAACAGGACCAGGCCGAACCGGTAGACGTGGCGGTAGCCCACGATGTCGGCCAAGGCCGCCACGGGCAGCAGCGAAATGATCAGCGCGATCTGGGTGGCGTTGACGATCCAGATCGAGCTTTCGGCGGTGATGTTCAGGTCCTGGGCGATGTAGGGCAGCGCCAGGTTGGTCATCGAGTTGCTGAGCACCGACATCATCAGCCCGATGGTGATGGTCGCCACCGCGAGCCGGCGCGGCCAGCCTGCGGGCATTCCGTCGGTAGGCGGGGAGGCTACCGGAGGTGCTTCAGCCATCTCTTATTGCGGCACCGTCGGCAGGTCTCCGCCGATGGTGGTGCGCTGCATGAAGCGCTTGTACTTGACCGTGTCGTAGTAGGTCGCGCGGTGCAGGACGGCGCGATTGTCCCACACGATGACGTCGCCCTCGCGCCAGGGATGGGACAGGCGGAACTCCGGCTGGTCGGCGCGCTGGCTGAGCTCGTAGAGCAGCGCCTCGCCCGTCGCCCGGGGCCAGCCGACGATGAAGCCGGCATGGGCGCCGATATAGAGCGAGCGCCGGCCGTTGATCGGGTTGTCGCGATAGAGACGCTGCTTGACCGGCGGCAGCTCGGCGATCGCCTTGGCGCTCAAAATGCCCTTCTGCACGCGGTCGCGCGAATATTGCAGCGAATGCTCGGCGATCAGCGGCTCGACCGTGGCCTTGAGCGCGGCCGGCAAGGCATCCCACGCCGCGCGCATGCACAGGAACTCGGTGTTGCCGCCTTCGGGCGGGCAGACGCGCGCCGTCAGGATCGAGCACAGCGACGGCACGCGCTTGAACGAAGAATCTGTGTGCCAGAAGTAGTTGGCCTTCTGATAGATCATGCGCATGTCGTCGGGCGGGATCGGCTCGCCCGTCATGATGTCGAGGTTGGACTGGCGTTGGAACTTGGTGCCGGCAGCGGGGTTGGAGCTGCCGGTCGTCTCCAGCGGGCCGAACAGCTCGCTGAACTGGATCTGCTTGTCGTCATCCATCGGCTGGTCGCGGAAGAGCAGCACCGAGTGCTCCTCGAACGCCGCCCGGATCGGTCCGAACTCGCGCGCCGACAGCGGGCGCGTGATGTCGATGCCGGTGACTTCCGCCCCGAACAAGGGGTGGAGCCTGGTGACGGTGATCGGACCGGTGTTGCGCATCAGTCGACGATCGCCTGGTAGGCGAGCACGCGCAGCTCGCGGCGGATGGGATAGGTCGAGGAGGGCATGAGCTGCGTCAGCAGCACCACCGCCATGTCCTCGACCGGATCGCACCAGAAGGCGGTCGAGGCCGCACCGCCCCAGGCATATTCGCCGGCCGTGCCCACGATGTGCGCCTTGGCGGGATCGATCATGACCGAGAAACCGAGTCCGAAGCCGACGCCGTAGTAGGTCGACTCCGAGAAGCGCGGCATGCCCATGTCGGCCATGTCACCCTTGAGATGGTTCATGGTCATGAGCTCGACGGTCTTGCGACCGAGCAGGCGCGTGCCGTCGAGCTCGCCCTTGTTCAGCATGAAGCGGCAGAAACGCAGATAGTCGGCCGCCGTCGAGACCAGGCCACCGCCGCCGGAGTTGACCGCGCGCGGGGCGAGGTAGCGGCTCTTGCCGGGATCGTCGATCAGCTCGAGCTTGCCGCCGGGGCCGGCCTGGTAGTTGGCGGCGAAGCGCTCGTGCTTGTCGGCCGGCACATGGAAGTCGGTGTCGACCATGCCGAGCGGCACGAGGACTTTCTCTTTGAGGTAGGTCTGGAAGGGCTGGCCGGAGATGACCTCGACCAGATAACCCAGCACGTCGGTGGCCACGCTGTAGTTCCACGCCTTACCGGGCTGGGCGATCAGCGGGAAGGTCGCCAGCCGTTCGACCAGGTCCTTCAGGCTGGTGGTGGCGGTCTGGAAGTCGACGCCGTTGGTCTTGGAGCGATAGAGCGCGTCGACCGGGTTGCTCTCCATGAAACCGTAGGTCAGGCCCGACGTGTGGGTCAGCAGGTCGCGGAAAGTGATCTCGCGCTCAGCCGGCACGCTGTCGATCTTGCCGCGACTGCCGCCGGCATAGACGCGCGGGTTGGCAAAGCGCGGGATGAACTTCGAGATCGGGTCGTCGAGCTGAAAGCGGCCCTCCTCGTAGAGCATCATGATCGCCGTCGAGGTCAGCGGCTTGGTCATGGAATAGATGCGGAAGATGGTGTCGGGCCGCATCGGCTTGTTGCGCTCGACGTCGGCCTTGCCGGCGGTCTCGGCGAAGGCAAGCTCGCCGCGGCGCATGACTGCCGTCACCATGCCGGCAAGACGGCCGCTATCGACCCAGCCGTTCATCCACTTGCGCACGCGGTCGAGCCGCTGGGCGGAAAGTCCGACTTGTTCGGGGGCAACGAGCGGCAGCGTGTCCATGGCGATCCTCCTGGGCGAACCGCTAGACTAGCCCAGGACATCGTGGCCAGACACGACAGAAACGGGAGGGAGCAATGGCAAGATTGTGCGAAGGACGGGTGGCCATCGTGACCGGCGGAGCGCGCGGCGTCGGCCGGGAGCACTGCCTGATGCTGGCCGAGCACGGCGCCAAGGTCGTGGTCAACGACCTGGGTGGCGACCGCGCCGGCAAGGGCAATGATGTCGGCCCTGCCCAGCAGGTCGTGAACGAGATCAAGGCCAAGGGCGGCGAGGCCGTGGCCAACGGCGACGACGTCTCCGACTGGAACGGCGCCAAGCGCATGATCGACCAGGCGGTCTCCGCTTTCGGCAAGCTCGATGCCGTGGTGCTGAATGCCGGCATCCTGCGCGACCGCATGCTGGTCAACATGACCGAGGACGAGTGGGACGCCGTCATCAAGGTGCATCTGAAGGGCACCTTCGCGCCGGCGCGGCATGCCGCCGCCTACTGGCGCGACCAGGCCAAGATCAAGGGCGGGCCGGTCGATGCGCGCATCATCACCACGACCTCGGTGTCGGGCATCTACGGCAATATCGGGCAGACCAACTACGGCGCGGCCAAGGCCGCCATCGCCTCGTTCACCATCATCGCTGCGCGCGAGCTCGGCCGCTACGGCGTCACCGTCAACTCGATCTCGCCCTCGGCCTTCACGCGCATGACCGAAGACCTGCGCGAGTACAGCGAGGAGGACAAGAAGCGGCGTGATCCGCGCTGGATCGCTCCCGTGGCGACCTGGCTGGTCAGCGAGGACAGCCGCGAGGTGACCGGCCGCGTCTTCCAGGCGGGCAACGGCATCTTCGCCGTCGCCGAAGGCTGGCACAAAGGGCCCGAGGTCGAGCAGGTCATGGATCCGTTGCAGGCTGGCAAGGTGTTGAGCGAGCTCGCCAAGAAGGCGCGCAAGAACGCCGGCATGAACGGGCTGGACCTCGACTGACTCTTCCCGAACCGTGCGGCGAGGGTCTGCGCACCGGCCGGTATCGTCAAGGCGAGGCGCTTCGCCCAACTCACCATGGTGCCGGCCGGCTACACGCCGGCCGACGCCGTCAAGTTCTTGGCCGACGAGAGCGACAAATGGGGCAAGGTGATCGGGACCGCCGGCGTGAAGGCCGATGCCTGACCATCACCGCCGCCTCACTCCGCCGCTTCGACCAGCTCGAGTGCCATTAGTTGGGGAGCGAAGGGCCTCTGGTCGAGCCGAGCCCGGATCACATCCCAGATTTGGCGCAGCCGCATCACATGCAGGTCGTCGCGCAGC
>DATGZZ010000736.1:0-9836 GCA_035296945.1 Reyranella sp. | reverse complement strand
GGAAGGTGGCGTGAAAGCGGTTGATCATGTTGCTCAGCCCGACTGTCAGGCAGATGTCGATCGTCTGCTGCGCCGAGAAATGGCCGGCCAGCGCGCCGTAGGTCTCGTCGTCGATCGGCTCGAGCCGCGTCGATTTGCGGGCATAGGTGACGATCGCCGCCTGTGACGGCGAATAGAGGCCGTCCGGCAGCGGATCGTCGACCAGGTGCCTCATCTGCTCTTCAGAAAGTCCGATGCTCCGACCGAGCACTGTGTGCGTGGGTATTCAATAGTAGCAATCGTTGACCACGGTGGCGGTCAGATAGGCGAGCTCCGCCTCCTTCTGCGGCAGCGTCGAGCCGGAGCGATAGACTGTGCGGATCAGTTCGGAGAGCGCATGGCCGGCCTCGGGCCGGTTGGCCAGGGCGCGATAGAGGTTGAGCATCTTGCCGCGCGCCTTGGCCGCCTGCGCCAGGAACGCCTTGCTGTCCTGCGAAGCCGCCGGATCAGTCTCGTGCAGGAGCGGGATGCGGGCCATGTGTTTTCCTCGAGCGCGAAGGTGCGGCGCCCAGCCTAGCATTGCTCGTCCGCGACCGCAGGGCGGGCCCTGCGCGGTAGCGGTGCTGTCGCGCTGTCGTGTTACGCTCTGTCGAGCGCCGATGGGAGAATGGCCCGCGCATTCGGCAAGAGCCCCCGGAGAATGCCTGATGATTTCGAACGACCAGCCGACGCTCGTCGTCACATGCAAGCTGAGCTCCGCGTACAGGCTGGCTGTTGCCGAGACGATCGCGGACCGGGCCCGGATCATCTTTCTTGATGGGCTGGACCAACCGGCTGCGCGGCGAGCGGCGTTGTCGTCGGCGACGGTGCTGCTCGCCCACAACCCGATCAAGGAACTCCACGCGGACGAGATGGATTTGATAAGAAATGCGCGTCTTGTGCAGTTCCTTGCCGCGGGCGTCGACTTCATTCCACTCGATCAGCTGCCGCCACAAGTGCCTCTCGCGAGCAATGCGGGCGCGCAGGCCGAGTCAATGGCGGAACACGCGTTGGCCATGGCGCTCGCGGCCGCGAAGCATCTTCCAGTGGAACAGGCCAGGCTGGCCCGCGGCGAGTTCAATCAGGCTGGCGCGACGCGCATGATGGCCGAGAGCACGTGCGGCATCCTCGGGCTAGGCGGAACCGGCCTTGCGCTTGCCCGGCTCCTGAAATGCCTTGGGGCATGCGTCCACGGGATCAATCGGCGAGGTGAGTCGTCGGTTCCAATCGACTGGGTTGGCAAGCCGGACGCCCTGGATGCGATGCTGACCGTGTCCGACATGGTCTTCCTGACGACACCCCTGACTCGCGAAACATTCGGCATGATCGGCGGGCGGGAGCTTCGCCTCATGAAAGAGGATGCGATTCTCGTCAACCTGGCGCGCGGCGAGCTGGTCGACGAGGAGGCGCTGTACGTCCATCTGCGCGACCATGGCAGCTTCGTTGCGTGCATCGACGCGTGGTGGATCGAGCCGGTGCGGCATGGACGTTTTGAGATGAAGTTCCCCTTCCTCGATCTGCCGAACGTCATTGCGTCACCCCACAATTCCGCTGCGGGCGGCAGCGGGCGCATCAATGGCGTCAAGCGTGCAGCGCTCAATTGCGCGCGTGCATTGGCGGGGGAAGGACCTTTGCACTTGATCCCGCCGGACGAGCGAGCGTGGCATATTGGGAAGCATGAGCCGGCAGGGACCTGACCCCGCCAGGCAAATCCGGACACTACCCCCGCGCTGGACGCTGGGCGCTCGGCAACGGTTAAATGCGGCCATCAGGGAGGACAGCATGCTGGCCAACACCACACGGGCCTTGACCGAAGAGCAACGCGAGCAGTGGGCGGTCGACGGCTACCTGCAGCTCGAGGGCGCGCTCAGCCCGGCGGAAGTGGATTTCTTCTCCCAACAGATCGACCGGGTGCGGACGCAGCCGGGCTACGAGCCGGCGCCGGGCAAGCTGCCGCGCGGCCACTATGCCTGGGTCGACCACGCCGATCCGAACCCGGAAGCCTTCATGGACCGGCGCGATCTGCTCACCTATCACCAGGCCTTCATCGACCTGATCGACCGGCCGGGTGTGTTCGACCTGATCCTCGACCTGATGGGCCCCTACATCCAGTTCTCGATGAGCCAGGCGATCGTGCGCGCCTCGACCGAGACGTTCCCGGGCTACACCCACACCGACGGCGGCGAGGCCCAGCGCGCCATCCGCGTCACCGAGACCAGCCGGCCGCTGGCGGTCAAGGTGATGTACCTGCTGACCGACGTCACCGAGCCCGACAGCGGCAACTTCACGATCTTTCCCGGCAGCCACCTCAGGCCATTCCCGGAGCGCGCCGAGCGCATCCCCAACCCGCACATGCCGGGCGCGGTGCCGCTGCTCGGCAAGGCCGGCGACGCCTACGTCTTCCCGCACGCGATCTGGCACGGGCCGTCACCCAACCGCTCGGGCAAGGCGCGCAAGACCATCCTCTACAATTACTGCCAGATGTTCATGCGGCCGTACGATTTCGGCGCTCCCTATGCCGCGCTATTCGAGCGCTGCACGCCGCGCCAGCGCCGCCTGCTGGGCGACCTCGGCCATGATTTCCGTCCGGGCGACTTCTTCTATGCGCCGGAAGACCAGGTGGTGCTGATGACCGGCACCTAGCACGTGCCGGGAACGGAGCCAGGAACCGGGAGGCGAGACCCGAAGATCGGCTCGATGCCTGCGCCAGGAGGTCGTGGCCGCCTCTGGGCGATTATTGTTGCGCAGCCGGGTGTTGGCGAATGCAATCAGTCAGGGGTCTGTCGCCTCGAAGCATGTGTGCAGCCCAATCTCCGTGGCGTGATCGTTGACGAGACGATACCAATGGATACAACCTGCATGCTGCAGTCGGCGCCGGCCGGTGGGGACTTGGTCGGCAGATTGCTCGGGGGCAGGGGCGCGCGGCATTGCCGATGCGCAGGTGAGGGGGCACGGAATGTCGGCACCGGAAACGGGCTCTCGCGCGGGCAGCGAGGCAATTGTCGCGTCCATCGTGGACGCAGCGGAGTACCTGCGAAACCTGGCTGAGGCCCTCGCCCGGAGCCCGATTGCCCCCAGCGAGCTGGTGGCACTGGTGTTCGAGGCCAATGGGCGGGACATTGACGTGCGAACCAAGCCCAAGTCCCATCCTTCGTCCTATCCGCCGCTTCGCGAAATTTTCAGAGTCATCGGCACAAGCTGTGCGAAGGAGGGAATCACAGTCAGCCAGCTGCGGCGCATCAATTTCGGCGACCGGCAAGTGACCGTCGAGTTCGCAGGCAAGGACGAACGACTGGTGACACGCAGCTTTCCCATCGAAGCCGTCATCAGGCCGGCAACACCTCCCGGAGCGTATGGAGCAATGCCCGGGGATGGAACGGCTTCTCGACCAGGGGGCGGGATCGCAAGTCGAGAGGAAGGTCGAGGCGCCGGCAAGCCGTCACGAATATGAACGGGATGCCGCGGTCCTTCAGTGCATATGCCACTTGGTAACTGAGTTCGTGGATCAGCCGGACGTCGAGGAGTGCCGCATCGACCGCGGCCGATTCTATGATGTCCATTGCCCCCGCAACAGTTCTTGCCGGTCCAGCGGCTGAAAAGCCGTCGTCTTCCAGCAATCCCACCAGCGTTTCCGCAAACAACATCTCGTCCTCAACAACGAGGATCCGGGCGCGCTCCCGCACTGTCTTTCCTTTCAGTCGGCAGTCCGTCAACCCCACGAAGCTGCCCCCCACGGGCAGTCGCGGGTCCCACCGCATCCCATGCTGTTCGAGCATGCATACAGACCTGGCCACGCCACGGCGAGCCGGAGATGCCGCTGAAGGGAATGTCGGCCGTGGTCAATGCGTGGCCCAGTCGGAGCGACATGCGCAGCAGGCGGTCAAGCCTGCCTGCTCCCGTTTCGGCGCGCCCTACGCCGCGCTGTTCGAACGCTGCACGCCGCGCCAGCGCCGCCTGCTGGGCGACCTCGGCCATGACTTCCGCCCCGGCGACTTCTTCTATGCGCCGGAGGATCAGGCGGCGCTGATGAGCGGAACGGCCTGACAGCCGGCGTGTCCTTGAGGCGGCTCCTGCTCGCCTTTCTGTCCGCGCCGCTGTTGCCGGCGGCCCTCCAAGCCGCGCTGGGCGAGAGCGAATATCATCCCTTGGCGGTCTTCGTTATTGCCGCGATCGCCATCTACGTCCTGCAGCTGACCGTGGGAATACCCGGATACCTGTTTCTCCGTCCTTTTGAGGAGGTGCTCACGGGACTCCTGGCGTCGGCGTGGTTTGGTTTTCTGGAGACGGCGGCAACTACGGGACTTTGGCTTGTCGCCCGTCCCGACAGGCGCGTCGCGCCGTCGGATCCGGCGATCCTTCCGTCAGGCAGGGTAACGACGCCCATGCCAGGGCGCCACGTTGGTAAAGGACCCTTGGCATCGATCGGTTAGCGCGCCGTTGCTCCCTTCCGGCGAAACGCGACATGGGCTGCAACGGCCTGTGACGGTCCGGTGGTCGCGCAGGTAGCGTGCGCTTTCTCACAGAGAGCGGCCTTCCATTCTGATGATGTCCGCGGGCGTGGCGGCTGCGGGGGCATCATGGACGTGGCTTCGTTTCTGAAGAAGATCGGTGACGTGCTGTCGGAGCGCCGCACGACCGCGCGCGATCTGGACGCTCTCGAGTTCGCGGCGGACGGCCGTGACGTCTCGATACGTGTTCGCAGCAAGCCGCACGGCAGCTGCTATCCGCCGCTCGCCGTCATCCTGGCCAGTATCGGTCGCACCTGCCATGAGCAGCGAGTTGCCCTGCCGCAGCTCAGCCGGATCGCGTTCCTGAGCGACGAAGTGAGGGTCGAGCTGGGCGATGCCGGCCAGCAGCCCGCGAAGGTCTATCGCTTCCCCATCGAAGGCGTGCTCGGTGCGCCGACGCCTGAACAGGCGCCGTTGCAGCTCGTGGCGGCGAGGTTGGCGCGTACCGGCGACTGAAGCGCTGAGGCCAATCGGGGCGTGGCGTGAGCCCGCCTGCCGGACGACCTCCGCCACGACCTCCGTTCGGGCGGATTCTTCGATGCGCCGGAGGACCAGGCGGCGCTGATAGCGGGCAGGCGCTGATCGGGTCACCCCGGTCGCTGACGGAAAGCGACTTTGCCGGCGTCGACGGGCTGTCGACGCCTGCGTGGCAATGCCGGATCGACTGGACAGGACGACTGTTATGGTTAATAATAACTACAGTCAGTTCATGGTCGGAGCAGAAAAGCAAATGTCGCAACCGTCGCAATCTACGCGACAGGCAGACACTGCTGGCACCGGCCGATTGGATCGATGGAGCAAGAGGTTGGACGACAATCCTGCGAGTCGCAGCGAACGCGATCCTGAACCGGATCGTGTCGCCTTCCTAGCGCCGCATGGCCTCGGCCTCGGCCGGCGTCAGCGGCCGCTCGCGGAACGACAGGACCCGGCCGCGGATGGTGGCGAACAGGGTCTGCGCCTCGAGCTTGCCGGGATAGCGGATGTGCGTGTTGTCGAAGCGCGCCAGCCAGATCTTGATCGGCCGTTCGCGTTCGGTCTCGGCTTCCTTGGGCGCCTCGTCGAACTCGCCGGCGACGCGCTTGGTGTAGATCTCGCAGACAAGCACGTCGCCGATTGCGCCCGCAATGCCGGTGGCGGCGGCGGGCTCCATGCCGACCTTGCGGAACAGCACGTCGATGCGCCGCTTGCCGTCGTTGCTGCGCACGGTCTTGTCGCAGGCGGCATCGCCGGCAAAGCCGACGCTGAGCGCAGCCGACAGGGGGTCGAGCGAGTCCTTACGGTCGGCGTCGCTGATCGTCTGCTGCGGCGTCGGCTTCCAGACCGGATTGTGGGTCTCCTGCAGGAAGCCCGCGGCGCCGTATTGCGCCAGCCAGGTGCGCGGCTTGCCGTCGACGCTGATCGAGAGCGATCCCGCGGCCGGTTGCGCACCCTGGGTCGTGAAGCCGCCCCAGGCGCGGTTGCGGCCGACGTAGTTCATGGTGACGGCCTTCAGCATGCCTTCCTTGAAGGTGGTGGTCTCGACATCGTACTTCGATCCGTTGAAGCGGGCGGTGACGTCGATGCGGAAGCCGGAAATGCCCGCGAAGGTGATCTCATAGGCGATGTCGACCTGGCGGGCGTCCTGCGCAGCGGCCACGGCGGGCGGCGTCAGACACGCGGCCAAGACGATGAAGGCCCTACGAAATCTCATGAAATCCCTTCCTACCAGGGGCTTACTTCGGCCGTATGTCCACGATAGAAGGCCGTCGCCCCCCACGCTACTGAACTCGCGCCCCCGAAAGGCATTTTGCACTGATGTCGCTAGCCGCCAAACATGGCGTTCCCAAGCTCGGTTTGAGGCGCACCTGGGCCGTATTGCGCGTGGTCGGTCACTATCTGTGGCCAGAGGGCGAGACCGGCCTGCGCTGCCGCGTGGTCGTGGCGCTGGTCTTGCTGATCGTGGCCAAGGTCACCAACGTCTACGTCCCGGTGCTCTACAAGTATGCCGTCGATGCCCTGGGCGAGCCCACGGCCCAGGCCGTGGCCGTGCCGGTGGCGCTGATCCTGGCCTATGGCGTGGCCCGCGTCCTGGCTCAGACGTTCGGCGAACTGCGCGACGCCATCTTCGCGCCGGTCGCACAGCGCGCCATCCGCAACATCGCGCTCAAGGTTTTCCACCATCTCCATGCCCTGTCGCTGCGCTTCCATCTCGAGCGCCAGACGGGGGGCTTGAGCCGCGTCATCGAGCGCGGCACCAGCGGCATGGACTTCCTGATCCGCTTCACCACCTTCAACATCCTGCCGACCCTGTTCGAGATCTGCCTGGTCGGTGTGGTGCTGTGGAGCCTCTACGACTGGCGCTTCTCGGCGGTGACCTTGGCCGCCGTCGGCGGCTACATCGCCTTCTCGGTCATCCTGTCGGAATGGCGCATCAAGTTCGTGCGCCGCATGAACGATGCCGACACCGAGGCCAACGCCAAGGCGATCGACAGCCTGCTCAACTATGAGACGGTGAAGTATTTCGGCAACGAGGAGCACGAGGCGCGCCGCTACGACGTCGGCCGTCGCCGCTACGAGCAGGCCGCCATCCGCTCCAGCCGGACGCTCTCGCTGCTCAACGTCGGGCAGGGCGCGATCATCTCGTGCGGGCTGGTCGCGGTCATGGTCATGGCGGGCTATGGCGTGAAGGCCGGCACCATGACCTTGGGCGACTTCGTGGCGGTCAACGCCTTCCTGATCCAGCTCTACATGCCCTTGAACATGCTGGGCTTCGCCTATCGCGAGATCCGCAATGCGCTGGTGAACATGGAGAGCATGTTCGGCCTGATGGACGTGCCGGCCGAGATCGCCGACAAGCCAGGGGCGCCGGCCCTGAAGGTGGCGGGCGGCGAGATCGTGTTCGACCATGTCGACTTCCACTACGAGAAGGCCCGGGCGATCCTGCACGATGTGAGCTTCCGCGTGGCGCCGGGCGACACCGTGGCGATCGTGGGCTCGAGCGGCGCCGGCAAGTCGACGGTCTCGCGCATCCTGTTCCGCTTCTACGACGTCGCCGCGGGCAGCGTCAGGATCGACGGCCAGGACATCCGCGACGTCACCCAGTCGAGCCTGCGCGCGGCGATCGGCGTGGTGCCGCAGGACACCGTGCTGTTCAACGACACGATCTACTACAACATCTGCTATGGCCGACCCGACGCCACGCGCGAGGAGGTCGAGCAGGCGGCGCGGCTCGCGCGCATCCACGACTTCATCATGGCCCTGCCGCAAGGCTATGAGTCGACCGTGGGCGAGCGCGGCCTGAAACTGTCGGGCGGCGAGAAGCAGCGCGTGGCGATCGCCCGCACCATCCTGAAGAACCCCAGCATCCTGTTGTTCGACGAGGCGACCAGCGCGCTCGATACGCGCACCGAGCAGGAGATCCAGCGCTCGCTGGAAGAGGTGAGCCGCGGTCGCACCACCGTGGTGATCGCCCATCGGCTGTCGACCATCATCAACGCCGACGAGATCGTCGTGCTCGATCGCGGCCGCGTCGCCGAGCGCGGGCGGCATGGCGAATTGCTGGCCCGCAACGGGCTCTACGCCGACATGTGGCGTCGCCAGCAGGAGGCCGCCCGCGAGGCCGAGCGGCACGTCGTGGAGCAAGAGGAACCACCCTCGTTCCGCGCCGAGGGGCATCTGCGTGTCGCCGACTAGCCAAGCCGCAAGCGCCGTCGCTCCCTGGCGTACGCTGCTACCCGTATTCGCCGCCTGCGCGGCGATCGGCCTGCAGGCGGGCACGGCCATGCCGCTGGTGCCGCTGGCGCTCGAGCGCATGGGCCACGACAAGCTCACCATCGGCATCGTCGCTGCCGCCTGGGGCGTCGGCATGCTGGCCACCGCCTCGCACATCCCGCGGCTGGCGGCGCGCTGGGGCGCGGTGCCGTTCATCGTCGGCGCCGTGGTCGTGGGTTCGGCGATCACCGTCGCCTACACGCTGACCGACAGCGTCGCGATCTGGTTCATCCTGACCTTGCTGCACGGCGTCACGGGCGGCGTGCCCTGGGTGGTGAGCGAGATCTGGATGAACGTCGTCGTCGAGGAGAAGCGCCGCGGCCGGGTCATGGCGGTCTATTCCATGCTGGTCGCACTCGGGCTGGCGCTGGGCCCGTTCGTGCTGCAGATCGTCGGCGTCTACGGACCGAAGCCATTCATCACCTGTGCCGTCCTGGCGCTGCTGGTCGCCCTGCCGCTGCTGCCCTACTGGAAGACCGCGCCGAAGATCGAGCATGCCGCGGATAGCGGCTACCTGCAGGTCGTCGTCCTGGCGCCGCTTGCCATGTTGGCGGGTTTCGCCTGCGGGCTGGGCGAGCAGGTCGCCTTCAGCTTCCTGCCGGTCTATGCCGTCGGCGCCGGCGTGACGGCCGAGATCGGCGCGCTCTGGCTCTCGACCTTCGTGATCGGCAACGTGGTCCTGCAATGGCCGATCGGCTGGATGGCCGACCATTTCGACCGGCGCCTGGTGCTGGCGGGCTGCGCGTTCGCGAGCACCCTGCTGGTCGTGGTGCTGTCGGCCGTCTCGGCGCAGTCGCTGATGGTCATCGCCGTGATCGCGCTGTGGGGCGGGCTGTCGTTTGCGATCTATCCCGTCGGTCTGGCGCTGCTCGGCCAGCGCATTGGCGGCGGCGACATCGCGCGCGCCAACACCGCTTTCAGCATGCTCTACATCCTGGGCGGCCTGGTCGGCCGGCCGCTCGCGGGTGCGGCGATGGATGCGGTCGGCGATCCCGGGCTCGGCTGGACGCTTGCGGTCTTCTATTCGATCGCCGGGATTTGCGCCTTGCTGGCATTCCACCGACGCCGCTGATAAGGCTGCCGCAGCATGAAAGTCGACCCGCTGCTCGAGCCGCTGCTGGCCG
Organism: Reyranella sp.; assembly: GCA_035296945.1. Taxonomy (GTDB): domain Bacteria; phylum Pseudomonadota; class Alphaproteobacteria; order Reyranellales; family Reyranellaceae; genus Reyranella. The sequence goes on along the minus strand of DATGZZ010000736.1, from coordinate 436 downwards.
GCGACCGCCGCGCACTCGCCCAAGCCATCACCCTGATCGAATCGACGCGCTCCGACCATCGCGAGCGCGCCGATGTGCTGCTGGGCGCCCTGCTGCCGCACGCGGGCAAGTCGGTGCGGCTCGGCATCACCGGCGTGCCGGGTGTCGGCAAGTCGACCTTCATCGAGCGCTTCGGCCTGTCGCTGCTGGAACAGGGCCGCTCGCTCGCCGTGCTTGCCATCGATCCCTCGTCGAAGCGCGGCGGCGGCTCGATCCTGGGGGACAAGACGCGCATGGAGGAATTGTCGCGCCGGCATGGCGCCTTCATCCGGCCCTCGCCCGCGGGCGCGACCTTGGGCGGCGTGGCGCGGCGCACGCGCGAGACCATGCTGCTGGTCGAGGCGGCGGGCTTCGACACGGTGATCGTCGAGACCGTGGGCGTCGGCCAGTCGGAGAC
>DATGZZ010000735.1:0-8362 GCA_035296945.1 Reyranella sp. | reverse complement strand
CTCGTCGGCCGCACGGGAACAGGCCTGCTGCTTGTGTCCGGCGGCGCGCTCTCGGTCGGCGGTGCGTCGAGCGCCGAGAGCATCGTCATCGGCCAGCAGAGCGGCAGCACCGGCACGGTCATAAACCTCGAGCAGATCTCGGCCAGCGGCACCGTCGTTGTCGGCGGCTCGGGCACCGGCACGCTCGAGCTTCTGGGCGTCGCCTCGAGCATGTCCGACGCCGGTGCCGACATCGGCCAGTCGGCCGGCGCGCGCGGCAGCGTCATCGTCAACGGCGGCGAATGGACCAACAACGGCCTGCTGACGGTGGGCGACGCCGGCACGGGCTCACTCCTGATCAACGGCATGAACCGCGGCATCACCGGCCAGGTAACGGCCTGGGACGCCACGATCGGCAACCAGGCGACCGGCCAGGGCACGGTCACGCTCGACGGCGGCGAGCTTCTGGTCGCCAACATCTTCTCGGCCTCCAGCACGCTCGTCGTCGGCAACCTCGGCAGCGGAAGCCTGGTGCTGCAGAACGGCAGCGAGGTCGCCGTCGGCGCCGCGCAAGGCCAGCTCGCCAACAACACCGGCACGCTGATCGTCGGCGCCGCCGGCAGCGGGCTGGTCCGCATCGGCGCCTACAGCTCGCTGCTGGTCTACGGCGATGCCGCAGTCGGCAGCGGCTCCGGTACGGGCCAGATGATCGTGGGCCAGGGCGCCGACGAGGGCGCTCTGTTCGCGACCAACGGCACGCTCGCTGTCGGCGCCCACGGCCAGGTCACGCTGGGCGGCACCCAGGCCACCCTGCGCGCCGCCAACATCGACGTCGCGGCCGGCGGCTCGATCTCGGGCGCCGGCACGGTGTCGGGCATGGGCGGCGGCAACAACACGGTGGCGCTGACCGATATCGACAACGACGGCTCGATCGCGGCCCAAGGCGGCAACCTCCTGCTCTACGGCGCCGTCTCAGGGAGCGGCACGCTCGGCGTCGGCAACGACGCGACACTCACGTTGCAGGCCGCCGTCGAAGCAGGCCAGACGCTCACCTTCGGCGCCAACTCGAAGGCCGTGTTGAACGACGTGCGCGCCTTCCACGGCACCATCACCGGCTTCGGCTCGGACGACGTGCTCGATATCGCCGGCGTCCAGGCGACCAACCCGAGCTGGGGCGGCGGCGTGCTGACGCTCGACACGCCGTTCGGCCAGATCTTCCTCAACATCGCCGGTCCCTACAGCCGAACCAGCTTCTCGGTGCAGTCGGACGGTCTTGGCGGCACTTTCGTCTCAGGCGGCTACGGCGACGTCCATATCGTGAGCCTCGACGGCTTCGCCTACGACTTCCAGGCGGTCGGCGAGTACGTCGCCGCGCGCGGCAACGCCGGCGGCACCTCCTGGCAGGTCCAGATCCAGACCGACGGCCAGCACGGCACCGCGAGCTGGACGATCGGGCTCGCCGCCCAGTTCGGCGACACCGCCGTGATCTTCGAAGTCGGCCAGCCGATCACGCTGCATGTCGACGGCGCCTCCGACGTCGTGCTGGCGCCCCATGCCAACCACGCCTTCTGGGGCGGCACGTTGACGGCGGTGTCGGCCGACACTTGGCGGGTGGCGTGGAACTCGGGCGAGGTCATCACCGTGAGCGAGCACGGCATCTCGCTCGACTGGCAGGTCTCGGCCCACGATCCGAACTCAGTGCAGGGCCTGCTCGGCCCGAACAGCGCGCCGTGGTCGTACCTCTGGCTGCCCGACGGCACCTTGATGCGCCACGCCTGGAGCAATGACCAGATCGTCGGCGCCTATGCCGACGGCTGGCGCGTGGCGGACTCGCTGTTCGAGCACCACCATTCGCCGTTGTGAATCAGGGGCGCTTCTTCATGGTGAAGGCGTCCGCTGCGAGGCCGCGCTGCAGTTGCGACCATTCCACTGGTGCTGCGATCGGGAAGCCGGGCAGCGCGCGCGGCGAGAAGGCGGCGATCGCCGCGGCCCCCGGCTTGTTGTAGCGGCAGTCGATGCTGGCGTTGGCCAGCCGGCCGGCGAGCTGCTCGCTGTAGCGTAGCGCTTCCGCAGCGTTGAGGTCGGGCTCGATCGGCACCATGACATGCAGCTCGCGGCCGCCCGTGAGCTTGGGCCAGCTCTCCAGCCCTTCGGCCTGCAGCAGCGTGCGCAGGCGCAACGCCGTGTCGGCGGCGGTGACGCTCAGCACCAGCATGTCCGGCCGCTCGAGATCGTCGATCGTGACATTGGCGGCCAGAAGCTCGACGGCGCCCATCTCGACCAGGCCCAGAAGGCCGTCGACGCTGTCGATCCAGAAGCGCTCGTTGTCCAGCGTGCGCACCGCCTTCGGTGGCTTGGCCAGTTGAGGGCCCACCAGCTTGAGCGGCCGCCGTGCGAGATGGGTCAGCGCCTGCCTGGCAACCGTCTTCCAGTAGGCTGCGAGCTCGGCCTTCGACGGCGCGTTGGCGGCGGCGCCCGGCAGCGTCTGCTTGATCGAGGCCAGGCCCTCCCACGGGTCGTGATCGAGGAACGCCAGCCGCTTGGGCAGGTTCAACAGCGTGAAATGGTTCGACCGGATGTTCTCGCCGAGCTCGTCCCAGGCCAGCGGCACCGACACCGGCGCGCCCTCGCGCGCACGCGTCGAGTAGGCGCCGATGGCGGTGGCGCCCATGCCGTTGCGCAGGTAGTCGACATAGATGCGGCCGCGCCGGCCGCTCTTGGCCATGTTGTCGGTGTAGAGGTCGGGCCGGTCGGCCGCCATCGCCGAGGCGATCGACTGGGCGAAGGCTTTAACGGTGTCCCAGTCCGCCTGCGGCGTTAGCGGAAAGACGACATGCAGGCCCTTGCCGCCGGTGGTCTTGGCGAAGCTTTCCAGCTTCAGCGCCGCCAGCCTGCGCCGCACGTCGTGCGCGGCGTCGATCACGCGTTGCCACGGCACGTTGTCGCCGGGATCGAGATCGATGGTGACGCGGTCGGGCAGTTCCGGACGGTCGGCCCTGGCGCCCCACGGATGGATTTCCAGCACGCTCGCCTGAACCAGTTCGAGCAGGCCTGTGAGATCGTCGATCACCAGCATCGGCTGCTCGTCGTTGGGCACCGCCACCTGGCGCACGCGGTCGCTCAGCCCCGCCCAGGCGTGCTTCTGGAAGAAGCCCTTTTCGTCGATGCCTTCGGGATGGCGCAGCAGGCTGAGTGGCCGGCCGACCAGGTGCGGCAGGATCCAGTCGGCGATCTCGCCGTAGAACTCGGCAAGCCCTTGCTTGGTGATGCCCTGGTCGGGCCACAGCAGGCGACCGGGATTGGTGAGCCGCACCGGCAGCTCGGTGTCTTCTCTTCCGGACCGCCGGCTTCCAGCCGGCCTCATGAGCCGGCTGGAAGCCGGCGGTCCGGAAGATCGCGTCGCGCCCTCGACCAATTCACGGAACACCGCGTGGCGTATCAGCCCGCCGCCGGTGCGGCCGCGATACTCGATCTCGGCGGACAGCGCGGGCTCGACCCAGCGTACCCCCTTCGGGGGCGCGGTCTCGTCCTTCAGCGGCGCTTTGCTGGTGCGCAAGGGATCGAGCCGCTGCCACAACTCGCGCGCGGCCGCCGCAGTGAAGCCCGAGCCGCAATGGCCGACCGGCACCAGCCGGCTGCCGGCATATTCGCCCAGCACCAGCGCACCGACAGCCTTGGAATCGACCGTCGAGGGCACGAAGCCCGCGATCACGAAGGGATCGCTCTGGCTCGACTTCACTTTCAGCCAGGTCTTCACCCGCCCCGATCGATAGGGCGCGGCGGCCTGCTTGGAGATGATGCCTTCCAGGCCCAGACGGCTCGCATGCCTGAACACGGCATCGCCGTCGCCTGCGATGTGGTCGCTGTAGCGGACGCGGTCCGAGCCGCTCTCGGCCAGCAGCGTCGCCAGCGCCTCCTTGCGCGCCACCAGCGGCGCGTCGCGCAGGTCCTGGCCGTCGAGATAGAGCAGGTCGAAGCCGTAGAACAGCATGTCGCCACCGCCGCTCTTCAGCGCATCGACCAGCATGGGGAAGCTCGCCACGCCGGTCGCCGTCTGCACCACCACCTCGCCGTCGACGACGGCGAGCTTCGCCGGCACGTTGGCCAGCGCGTGGGCGATCACGGGGAAGCGCTCGGTCCAGTCGAGCCCCTGCCGGCTGAACAGCCTTATCCGGCCGTTCTCGATATGGGCCTGCAGGCGATAGCCGTCATGCTTGATCTCGTGCACCCAGCCCTTGCCCGACGGCGCGGTGTCGGTGGCTGTTGCCAGGCTCGGTTCGATGTAGCCCGGCATCGGCATCGCGCGTGCCTTGGTGATCGCTGCCGCATCGACCGTGGATTTGCGCCGCCGCTTCTTCTTGGGCTCGGTGATCTCGCCTTGTCCCGACGACCACAAGCGATCCTTCTCGCGGGCGATCGCCTCGATGCTGCGGCCGGTCGCCGATGAGTTGGGCTGCTCCTTGATGATGTCGGGCGCATCGGCCGGCCGCGCCGCCTCGTCGTCGGACTTGAACAGCAGCCAGTTCTCATTCTTCTCGCGCGGCCCCCTTTCACGTAACCGGGGCTTCATGCGCACGAGGTGCCACTGGCCTTTCAGCTTCTTGCCGGTCAGGTGGAACTTGAGATGGCCCTTCTTGTAGCCGAACTCGGGATCGAAATCGGGCGTCCACGTGCCCTGGTCCCAGATCATGACGGTGCCGCTGCCGTACTGGCCTTCGGGGATGACGCCCTCGAAGCCGCCATAGTCGAGCGGATGGTCCTCGGTCGCGACGGCCAGCCGCTTCTTGCCGGCGATCAGGCTCGGCCCTTCCGGCACCGCCCAGCTCTTCAGCACGCCGTCGAGCTCCAGCCGGAAGTCGTAGTGCAGGCGCCGCGCCGCGTGCTTCTGGATGACGTAGGCGTTGCCCGGCTTCGCCGCCGGCCGTCCCGGCGGCTCGGGCGTCTTGGAGAAGTCGCGTTTGGCGTTGTAGGCGTCGAGAGACTTGGCCACGGCGGCAAACCTAGAGCGGTTCCCGATCGGATGGAACCGCGCGCCGCCGCCATCGCCTTCCTCATCTTGGCTTGAAGAGGAACGACAGCGCATGCGGGGCGTTGAATGGACCTCAATTCCTCAAACAAAGGAGATTCTGATGGGCAGCACGTCCGACAAGGTCAAGGGCACGGCCAACCAGGCCATCGGCAAGGTCAAGCAAGGCGTTGGCGAGGCGACCGACGATCCCGCGCTGAAGGGCGAGGGCAAGCTTCAGGAAGCCAAGGGCGACCTGCAGAAGGCCGTCGGCAAGGCCAAGGATGCCGTGAAGAAGGCCGCCGATCTGTGATCGTCGGTCGTTAGTGCGTCTCTCGGGTGGCAGGCGGGCCGATGGCATGCCAGCATCGGCCGCCACCGTTCGAGAGGCGTCTCATGTGCCGCAACATCCGCAATCTCTACAACTTCAAGCCGCCCGCCACCGACGAGGAGATCCACGCCTCGTCGCTGCAATTCGTGCGCAAGCTCTCAGGCTTCAATCGGCCGTCCAAGGCCAACGAGGAGGCCTTCAACCGCGCCGTAGCCGAGGTGGCGCACAGCGCGCGCCATCTGATCGATTCGCTGGTCACGACGGCGGAGCCGCGCGATCGTGAGGTCGAGGCCGAGAAGGCGCGCGCCCGCTCGGCGCTACGCTTCGCCCGTCCCGCTTAGGGTTAGCGGCTCCTCAACATCGCCTTCAGCGCCGCCGTGGCGCGCTGTCGCGCCGCGTTGGCCGCCGCCGACGCCGCGCCCATGCCGAAATAGCCATGCACCATGCCGGGCTCGCGGAAATAGGCGACTTCCACGCCGGCCCGCTTCAGCGCCTCGGCATAGGCTTCGCCTTCGTCGCGCAGCGGATCGAACTCCGCAGTGCAGATGACGGCGCGGGGCAACCCGGCAAGCCTGTCGCAGCGCAGCGGCGAGGCGCGCGGGTCCTCGCTGTCCTGCGGACGAGGAAGGTACTGGCCGGCGAAGAAGCGCATGGCATCTGCGGTCAGGAAGTAGCCCTCGGCGTTGTCCTGGCGCGACGGATACTTCGCGTTCTCCGCCGCCACGCCATAGCGGCCCAGCAGATCGGTGGCCGGGTAGATCAGGAACTGCGCCGCCAGGCGCGGGCCGTCGTCCCGGCACGCCTGCGCGACAGCGGCGGCGAGGTTGCCGCCGGCGCTGTCGCCGGCCACGACGATATGCGCCGCATCGCCGCCGAGCGTGGCCACGTTCGCCGCCGTCCATCTGGTCGCGGCCAGGCAATCCTCGAAGGCGCCGGGGAACGGCGTCTCGGGCGGCCGGCGGTAGTCGACACTGACGACGACGGCCTCGAGCTCGAGCGCCAGGGTGCGCGCCTGGCGCTCGTGCGTGAAGAGATCGCCCGCCACCCAGCCGCCACCATGGAAATAGACGACCGTCGGCGCCGGCGTCTTGCCTGTCGCGTAGAGCCGCGCGGCTATCGGGCCGGCGGCGCCGTCGACGGTGATGTCCTTGACGGAGGCCAGTTCCGGCAGGGGCACGTCCTTGCGCGACTCCGCCAGCGCCACCAGTTCGGCGCGCGCCCGCGCGGGCGTCAGCGCCGCCGCGTCCCTAAGCGGCAGGAGCGGCAGGATCTTCTCCAGGTCGGGATCGAGTCTCGGTTTCATGGGCATCTCCTCGCTGATCCTCGCTGAGTCGACTATACTGTCGATGATTTCCGCATCACAGGAGGTCGACATGCCGGTGGTCAAGAACGCGGAAGCCCGGGAAATCCCGTGGCGTCCGGGCTATCGCAACTATGTTCTTGCCGGCGAGGCCGAGGGCGTTTCCGTGAGTTCCAGTCTCGGCGTCCTGGAGCAGGGTGCCGGCGCGCCGCTGCATTTCCACGAGGAAGTCGACGAGGTGATCGTCGTCCTCGACGGAACGCTCGACCTCAGGATCGGCGACGAACGCTTTTTGGTCGGCAAGGACCAGACGATCTCCATTCCCGCCCGCACGCCGCATGCCTTCACCGTGGTCAGTCCCGAGGGCGCACGCTTCATCGCCTTTCTTCCCCGGCAGGGCGCGCACCTGGCGACGAAGTATATCGAGGGCGGACCGCCTCTGGGCGCGGGGCTGAAGTAGCAGCTCATTGCCGGGAGTGCGGCACTTGAGGCCAAGTGGTCGAGTCCGTCGCTGAGCGCCTTGCGCCGGTCACGCAAAGTAGCCGTTCAGCCGGCGCATGACGCGTCAGCCGTCAAGAGTGAAGCGAAGAGGGCAGGATCGGCCAGGTGAGGACGTCCGTGCCGCCGCGCCTGTCGTCGGTTTCCAGGTTCACCTCGTCCTCGAAGAAGGTGATGCGGCGGAGCTGCTCGACGGCGATGCCTTCGTCGCGGCAGGTCCGACCGATGTCGTCGAGGATTTCCGACAGCTCGGGATAGCGGTCGGGAAGCGGTTGCGCGCGGGTGCTGATGGCGATCTGGCCGCCATCGGCAGCGAAGGTTATCTCCGCCAGCTCGCGGGCCGCCGTCCCGTGCCTGTCGAGCTCGTCGGCAACGAGGCCGAGGAGGAAACAAGGGTCGTCCATTCCTGAGCCCGGGATCGCCATTCCACCGCCGCTGCTGCCTCCTTCTTGCAACGACACGAGCAGGCGTCGGGTTACACGCCGGCGGCAGTTGTTCCGCGCTGCAGCGCATCGAGCGCCGCGCTGTGTTCGGCGACGGCGGCCGGGTCTATCATGGGCTCGTCCGACCCGTGGTGAGGCCAATGACCGACCGACGCAATATCGAGCCCCAGGAGTGGGAAGTGCGCTGCGACCTTGCGGCGGCCTATCGCCTGTTCGCCCGCTTCGGCATGGACGACCTGATCTTCACGCACCTGTCGGTGCGCCTGCCGGGCAAGGACCATCGCTTCCTGCTCAATCCTTTCGGCTATCTGTTCGACGAGATCACGGCGTCGAGCCTGATCGCCGTCGATCCCGAGGGCCACGCCATCGAACCGCTCGAGGATGCCAAGATCAACAATGCGGGCTTCACCATCCATTCGGCCGTGCACATGGCGCGCGACGATGCGCAGTGCGTCATGCATAGCCACACCACGGCCGGCATGGCGGTGGCGGCGCATGAACAGGGCCTGCTGCCGTTGAACCAGATGTCGATGCAGTTCTTCGGCCGCACCAGCTACCACGACTACGAGGGCATTGCGCTCGATCTCGACGAGCGCGACCGGCTGGTGCGCGATCTCGGCGACAACAACGCGATGATCCTGCGCCATCACGGCCTGCTGACGGCGGGCCGCACCGTCGGCGACGCCTTCTACGAGATGTACTACCTCGAGCAGGCCTGTCGCCTGCAGGTCGCCGCCACGCAGGGTGGCCAGAAGGTCGTGGTGCCACCGGACTCCGTGGCCGAGCATACCGCCCGGCAGTTCGCA
>DATGZZ010000734.1:0-11016 GCA_035296945.1 Reyranella sp. | reverse complement strand
AGGGGGGAAAGCCATTCGAATATGGCCGGATACGCGGGGCGGCATCGGCGGCTTTCCTGGTCGGGACACTCGTCATCGGACAGCTCATCGTCCCGGCCGATCTCAGCCCCATCATCTGGTTGAACGCGGCGCTCCTCATCGTAGCGGCGGTTGCCACGGCCCTGCTTCCCAGGACTGCCCCTCAACCCGAGCGGCATGACCTCGCCGCAGCGGAAGTGCGCGGGCTTCTCAAGCTCTCGCCGTTTCGCATCGTCATCACCGTCTCGGCCTTGGTCTACGGCAGCCATGCCCTCTATGACGCGTTCGCGGTCATTCGCTGGAGTGCGGCCGGATTGCCGGCGTCGGTCATAAGCGTCCTGTGGGCGGAAGCCGTGGCGGCCGAAGTCCTGGTGTTCTTCTTGGTCGGACCTTGGCTGCTTGATCGCCTGGGCGTGCGCGCAGCCGCCGTGCTGGCCGCCGCGGCCGGGATCGTGCGCTGGTCAGCCATGGGGTTCACCAACTCGATCCTGGTGTTGGCGATCCTGCAGCCGCTGCACGGATTGACCTTCGCTTTGCTTCATCTTGCTTGCATGCGGGTCATCGGCAACGTCGTTCCGCCCGGCGTGGCGGCAACGGCCCAGGCGCTTTATGCCTTCGGCGCCGGTCTCGTGACCGCCGCGCTGACGTCGTTTTCGGGAACGCTTTACGCGACCTACGGCGGACAGGCGTTTCTGTCGATGGCAGCCCTTTGCGTCATCGCCCTGCCGTTTGCGTGGTGGGGCTTGGCGGATTCTACACCCTTTGTGTCATCTCCTCGGTCGTCGGCACGCGCCCTTCGGGAGTGAGCTCGTCGACCACCTGCGGCAAGCGTTCGCTGAGGCCGGCCAGCAGCTCGTCGCGCGACATGCCTGTGCGTTCGGACAGGAAAGCGATCTGCTCCTCGGTCAACACCTTGGAGAGATCGTTCGGCGACACGGGCTGGTTGGGCCCGCGCGCCACCCAGGATTCCACGGCGTCAGCCTTGCCGGCGCCGCGGAACTGGTTGACCAGATCCATCATGCCACCGGTCAGCAACGCGCCGATGACGCCCTTGGCGGTCGGACCGCCGCCCGCGGCGGGCTTGAAGAAATCCTCCAGGCGCTCGGCAAGACCGGGCTGGCCGCCAGGTGCCGCTCCCTCAGGCTTCTTCAGCTTGTTGTAGGCAAGAAGGCCCAGCAGGGCCATGGCAAGTGGAGGAACCCGGCCGCCCGAGGTGCGCCGGCCTGTGAGAATGTCGAGCAAAGCCATTGCCGTCTCCCATGAAGCCCGGCGTAAACGTGCAGGCTGCTGTCCCCGTTGCGCTGCATCAGGCCGCCGATGAAGCCGCTCAGGGAGGAACACGGCCCGGCGCCCGTCGTTGTCGATGCATCAAAACCAGGAGGTCAAAATGGCTCGTGCTGGCTTGTTGTGGTTGCTGGGCGTTCCCATCCCCATCCTGCTGCTGATGTGGGTCCTGGGCTGGCTGCACTAGAATCTCACGCGCCCGGCATGATGCAGACGATTTGGCAGGTATTGGCGACCGGCATGGGCGTCGTGATGATCGCGACGACCATCGCCGTGATCATCGGGCTGTGCGTTCTGCTGTGGACGCACAGGATCGATTGACCGCTACCCGCCCAGGCTGTCCGGCTCGGGCACCCGTCGGCCGGAGTCCTCGCCCTCGGTGGTGCGCGGATGGCGGCGATGAAGAAAGACGGCCAGCTCCTCGCGCGCGTCCTTGCCGGCCGATCGTACTGCCGCCTCGAACAGATCGTGTTGTATGTACGCCGGCAACTGGCCCCAAACCTTGGCGGCTGCCTGTCCAAGAGCGGTCGTGAGCTCGTCAGAAGTCATTCCTTCACCTCGTCGGCGGGAGGACGGACGATCGTCGATTATCACCGCTTTTCCGGCGGATCGGCAAGCTCGACGCGCATCGACAAGGGTGGCGCCACCTCCTCCAAGGGCCGGCATTCCGCCTTGACGCCCAGCCGCAGGGTCACCAGGGCGGCCGCGATCATCAGGAACGCCCCCAGCAGGTAGCCCGCGACGATCTCGTTCGGGCTTTCGCTGGCAATCATGACGCCGAACAGCCACGGCCCGCCGACGCCGCCCAGCAGGGTGCCGAAGGCGTAGAACAGGGCGATGGTGAGCGCGCGGATCTCCAGCGGGAAGCACTCGCCCACCGTCAGGTAGGCCGCACTTGCCGCGGCCGAAGCGAAGAAGAAAACCACGCTCCACATCGCCGTCTGTGTCGTGGCGGTCAGCAGGCCCTGGGCAAACATCCCGGCCGTGACGGCAAGCAGCAGGCCCGACAGGCCATAGGTCGCGAAGATCATGGTCTTGCGGCCCACCGAATCGAACAACGGGCCGAGCAGCAATGGCCCGAGGAAATTGCCGATGGCGAACGGCAGGATATAGAGCCCGACCTTGTCGGCCTCGATGCCGTAGAAGCGCGTCAGCACCAGGGCGTAGGTGAAGAAGATGGCGTTGTAGATGAAGGCCTGTGCCGCCATCAGCACGAGGCCGAGCGTCGTACGGCCGGGATAGTCGCGCAGCAACGTGCGCGCCACCGACAGCATGGTCGTGCGATGCGTGTCGCCCAGCGCCAGCCGCTGCGTCACCGGCGACAGGGTCACGCCTTCGCTGGCGACGACGCGCGCCTCGATCTCGCCGACGACGCGCGCCGCCTCGCCTGGCTGGCCGTGCAGCATCAGCCAGCGCGGACTCTCGGGCAGGAAGCGCCGCAGGTAGAGGATCACCAGGCCGAGCACGGCGCCGCTGCCGAAGGCGACCCGCCAGCCCAAGTCGGGGCCGAGCACGGTGGGATCGAGCAGCCACACCGAGAGCAGCGCGCCGCCCGCCGCGCCGATCCAGAAGCTGCCGTTGATGGCGAGGTCGACGCGGCCGCGCAGGCGCGCCGGGATCAGTTCCTGGATCGCCGAGTTGATGGCCGAGTACTCGCCGCCAATGCCCGCGCCGGTGAGGAAGCGGAAGAAGAGGAAACTCCAGAAATCCCACGAGAACGCAGTGAGCGCCGTCGCCACCAGGTAGACACCGAGGGTGACGTTGAACAGCTTCTTGCGGCCCAGCCGATCGGTGAGATGGCCGAAGAACAACGAGCCCAGCACGGCGCCGGCGAGATAGGCGCTGCCGGTGAGGCCAACCTGCTCGGCGGTGAGCTGCAGGCGCGGGCTGGTCTGCAGCGCCGCCGCCACCGATCCGGCCAAAGTGACTTCGAGGCCGTCGAGAATCCAGGTGATGCCGAGCGCCACGACCACCAGCCGATGGAATCTGCTCCACGGCAGCCGGTCGAGCCGGGCTGGCACATCGGTGTGTGTGCCGCGGATGGGTTGGTCTGGGGCCATCGGATGGCAAATAACACCTTGAGTGCACTGAAGGTTCCGTCGGCGAGCTGATGCAACGCTGGCTTGCCGCGGCGGCGGTAGTGTCGCAGACCTCGTCTGCTATTGTGCAAATATGAGCGATAGTACCATGTCGGCGGGAACGGCGCCCGCGGCGACGCCTGCAGTTTCCCCGGCATCGACGGCCTCGGCCAACAACACGACCTTCGCGGTCATCCTCTCGCTGAGCTTCTGCCATCTGCTCAACGACATGATGCAATCGCTGGTGCCGGCGCTCTATCCCATCCTCAAGGACAATTACGCGCTGAGCTTCGGCCAGATCGGCCTGATCACGCTCGCCTTCCAGTGCACTGCATCGATGCTGCAGCCGCTGGTCGGGCTCTACACGGACAAGAAGCCCCAGCCCTATTCCCTCATGGTCGGCATGGGCTTCACCCTGATCGGCTTGCTGCTGATGTCGCGCGCCGATTCCTATCCCATGATCCTGATCGCCGCGGCGCTGATCGGCATGGGCTCGTCGGTCTTCCATCCCGAGGCTTCGCGCGTGGCGCGCATGGCGTCGGGCGGCCGCTACGGCCTGGCGCAGTCGCTGTTCCAGGTCGGCGGCAACATGGGGTCGGCGGCCGGGCCGTTGCTCGCGGCCTTCATCGTCGTGCCGCATGGCCAGCACAGCATCGTGTGGTTCTCCGCCGCGGCGCTGGTGGCGATGCTCGTGCTGTTCCAGGTCGGCGGTTGGTACGGACGGCGCCGGGCCGAGCAGAAGCCCGCCGTGCGCAAGGCTGCAACGACCGCAGCAGTGCCCGCTTTGTCGCGTCGGCGCGTTGCCGTCGCTGTCGCCATCCTGGTGGCTTTGCTCTTCTCCAAGAACGTCTACAGCGCCAGCCTCGGCTCCTACTTCACGCTCTATCTGATGGCCAGGTTCGGCATCGACGTGGCGACGGCGCAGTTTTACCTGTTCGCCTTCCTGGTCGGCATCGTCGGCGGCACCATCGCCGGCGGCGCGGTCGGCGACAGGGTCGGCCGCATCCCGGTGATGTGGTTCTCGATCCTGGGCGCACTCCCCTTCGCGCTGATGCTGCCTTACGCCAATCTCTTCTGGACCGGCGTGCTCGCGGTCACGGTGGCCATGATCATGGCCTCGGCCTTCTCGGCCATCCTGGTCTACGCCCAGGAGCTGATGCCGGGCCGCGTTGGCCTGGTTGCCGGCATGTTCTTCGGCTTCTCCTTCGGACTGGGCGGACTGGGCGCGGCCGCTCTCGGCCAACTGGCCGACTGGACCAGCATCGAGACCGTCTACAAGGTCACGCCCTTCCTTCTGTTGCTGGGAATCTTGACGGCATTCCTGCCGCGCCAGCCGGGCGAGCCGCGGAACACCCGCTGAAGGCGCACTGACAGTCTCTACGGATTGCAGCCGATGCGCTAAGGTGGCGGCCACATGGCCCGCTCGCCTACACCTGCGTTGCAGCCGGCCGTCGCCCCGCCATCGACAACCCTGTCGAAAGCGGCAACGCGTGGCCGCCCTGGATCGCGCCTAAGCACGATGCTGCGTCAAGCCCTGCCGGTGCTGGGCGTGGTGGTGGTGGTCGTGCTCGTCGCGGCCATCGCCTATGTCGTCTATGATGCCAACCGCAAGGGCGCACGCACCCTCAGCAACGACCTGATCACCGCAATCGACCGGCGGGTCGGCGCCCAGGTGCGCTCCTATCTCTCGCCGCCGCAGCAGTTCCTGACGCTGGCCGATGCCGCGGCCGCCGGGCGCAACGTCATCGAGGCGGCGCCCGAAATGGAACGGTTTGCGCGCCATGCGATCGTCAACATCCCGTCCGTCTCGGGCTTCAGCTACGCCGACGCCCAAGGCAACTATCTCTTTGTCGTACGAAACGACAAGGGCGGGTTCGACACAAAAACGATCGACCGTCGCGAAGGCCGGCGAGTCACGTGGGAGCGGCGCGACGGCACGAACAACACGATCGCCATCGAGGAGGATCCCGGCGACACGTTCGATCCGCGCACGCGGCCCTGGTACCAGGGCGCGGAAAGCGCGCGGAAGATGTTCTGGACCGACGCCTACCTCTTCCACACGCTGCAGAAGCCTGGCCTCACGGTGGCGCTGCCGCATTTCGACAGCGACGGCAAGCTGCAGACCGTCATCGCCGTCGATATCGAGATCGCCACGCTCTGCGCCTATCTCGAACAGCTCGATATCGGCAGCCGGGGCCGGGCGCTGCTCGTCGACGCCACAGGTCGCATCATCGCCTATCCCGACGACAAGTGGGTGCCGGCCAACGATCCCGACGTGAAGGCGCCGCGGCTCGACGAGATCGGCGATCCCGTGCTGACGCGCGCCTACGACCTGCTGCGGATCGAAGGCTACGGCCGCAAGGTCCTGGACTTCGGCCGCGAGCGCATCATCGTGTCGTCAGGACCGGTGCGGCGGCTGACCAGCCGCGACTGGGTCGTGCTGATCATCGTGCCCGAGACCGACTTCGTGGGCTTTGTCGCCGATAGCGGCATCACCGCCCTCGTCATGTCGGTGGGCGTCGTGCTGATCGTCGCCGCCCTGACCGGCCTGCTGGCCTGGCGCAACGTCCAGGCCGAACGGCGCGCGGCCGCCGCGACCATGCGCCAAGAGGCGTTGGAGACCCGCACCCAGACCTTCATCGACCTGGCGCACGATGCGGTGGCCGCCGACGCCGAGGAGGCCGGCCTCGCCCGGGCGACCGAGAGCGCTGCCACCGCCTGCGCCGCCAAGCGCGTGGCGATCTGGCGGCTGAGCCGCGATGGCCGCACGCTCACCTGCGAAGACTGCTTCGACAGCACCGTGAATGACCACACCGTGGGCCTCGCGCTCCATCGCGACGAGATGCCCAACCTGTTCGCCGCCCTGGCAAAGGGCGAGGCCATCGACACCGCCGAGGCCGGTCGCGACCGGCGTACGTCGGAACTGTTCGCGACCTACCTGCAGCCGCTCGAGATCAGCAACGTCTATATCACCCCCATCGTGATGGCCGGACGATTGATGGGCATGATGTCGGTCGAGGATCCGCAGCGCGGCGACCGCGCGGCGGGCCTCGCGACATTCTGCGACGCCCTCACGATCCTGCTGGCGCTGCGTTTCACGGCCGCCGCGGCGCCGACACCTGGCGCGCAGGCGACGGTCGTGGCCGCCGCCGCCGCGGCCGCGGCGACCGCCAAGGACGAGGCCGAACCCGCCGAGGCGCGCGACAGCTTCGCCCAGCGCCAGACACGTCTCGAACGCACCCTGCTGGCTCACAACGCGCCGATGGACAGCCTGATCGAGAGCGCGATCGACCGGGCGGCGGTCGGTGTCATCAAGCTGCCGAACTGGACGACGGTCGCCCAGCGTCCGTCCGACACCGGCCAACGCACGGCGATGGACACCATCGTCCACGAGTTGCGGCGTTCCATAGAGACGAGCGGCGTGTGCTACGCGGCCCTGCTCGACGACCAGATCGTTCTGGCGGCCTTCCTGCGCGACCGGAGGTCGGCGGAGGGCCATGCCCAGTGCATGGCGACGGCCATGCTCGAGCTGCGCGACCGGCTGATCGAGCTGGAGGATCGCTGGGGCACCAGCCTCGACTTCCGCTTGGCCATCGACATCGGCACCGTGATGGCCTCGACCGTCGGCACCGACCCTCCGAGTCGCAACTTGTGGGGCGGCTCGATCGGCGTTGCCAAGGTGTTGGCCGGCACAACGGCGCGTCGCACCATCGCGGCGTCCGAGACGGCCTACGACATGCTGTCGAACCAGTTCCTGTTCCGCCCGCGCGGCAGCTATTTCCTGCCCGAGACCGGCAACATGCGCACCTTCGTGATGGTGGGCCGCATATGATCGCCCGCGCCCAGCGTTACGACCCCCGCCCCTGGCCGCGACGTGTGCTGGCCGCCATCGGCGCCTTCACAATCTCCGGCACCAGCCGACTGCTGTTGTTCATGGCATTTGCCACGACCGTGGCCTTCGTCGCCTTGCGGCGTGAGGCGTGGCGCGGCCCGGTCTGGGCCCAGTTCAAGCGCGTGCTGAACCAGGTGGCGGTGCGGTCTCTACCGACGACCGTCGTGACCGGCATGCTGGTGGGCTTCGCGCTGGTGACGCAGGCGGTCTACTGGCTGGCGCAGACCGGCACGACCGGCCTGGTCGGGCCGGTGATCGTCATCCTGCTGATCCGCGAACTGGTGCCCATCCTGGTCGGCCTGATCGTGTTTGGCAGGAGCGGTACGGCAACGCTGATCGAGCTCGGTGAGGCGCAGTCCAAGGGCTGGCTCAGGCTGCTGGAGATCCAGGGCCTCGATCCGCTGGCACTGCTGGTGCTGCCGCGCGCCGTCGCCTTCGCAGTGGGCTCGTTCTGCCTGGCCACCGTGCTCCTCTGCTCGACCATGCTCACCAGCTACTTCCTCGCCTACGGGCTGGAGCTCATCGCCTACTCGATCTGGGACTTCGCCGATGCCGTGCTGCGCGCGATGAAGATCCAAGACTTCATCGTCCCGCCGCTGAAGTGCATCGTCATCGGCTACATGGTGGCGCTGACCTGCTGCTCGACCGGCCTCGGACGCCGCGACGAATCCGACGAACTGCAGCGGCTGGTGCCGCGCGGCTTCGTGCGCTCGGCGCTGGCCATTATGCTGGTCAACACCCTGTTCGATCTGGTGGCCTGATGGCTGCGCGTCCCGGCCGATCGGTCCTGTCCCTGCAGGGCGTCGCCCTGGCGGACCGCCAGTTCTCGGCCCACACCGCACGCCTCGACCTCGAGCTTCCGCGCGGCGAGGTGGCGCTGGTCCAGGTCGAGGACGAGCACGACGCCGCCATGCTGGTCGATCTGTGCCTGGGGCTTGCCGACCCCGGCGCCGGCGAAGTGCGCTTTCTCGGCGTCGACTGGACGACCCGCACGCCGCGCGAACGCTTCCATCGCCGTCGCCGCATCGGCGCGGTGGTGCAGACCGATGTCTGGCCCTCGCACATGACGGTGCTGGAATCGGTGCTGGTGGCCCGAGCCTACCATTTCAACCAGCCGCAGGCCGAGGTCATCGCCGACGCCACCGAGCTTGCCCGCCTGTTCGGCCTGCCCGGCCTCCCGGTCGGTCGGCGCGAGACCACGCCCGTGCGCGCCCTGGTGCGGGCCGCCTGCGTGCGCGGATTTCTCGGCTCGCCCGACCTGATCGTGGTACAGGATCAGGTGCTCGACCAGTCTTCCGAGCTCGCCGTGCCGATGGCGCAGGCGATCTCGGCGGCGTGCGACCGCGGCGCCACGGTACTGTGGATCACCGCAAGTCTTGCGACGCAGGCCGCGCAGTTCGTCCAGCCGAACCATGCGTTCCGGTTGGGCGATCACGGGCTGGTGCGGGTGCGGAGGTCTCGATGAAGCGCTCGATCTTCGGCGTCTACCAGTTCGATGAGGTCGTCGGCGCGGTGGTGCTGGCCTGCATCGGCGTGTTCGCCGTCGTCCTGATCAATGCCGGCCTGATGAAGGACTGGTTCCAGCCCTCCTTCACGCTGCGCATCCTGCTGCCAGACGAGGGCGTCTCGGGCCTGGCGCCGGGTGCGGAGGTCCAGGTGCTGGGCACGCGCGCCGGCGAGGTGCGCCGCATCGTCATCGATCCCAACCAGCGCATGCACGCCGTTGCCCGCGTCGAAGACCAGATGCGGCCGTTCATCCGGCGCGATTCGGTCGTGTCGATCCGCCGCCAGTTCGGCGTGGCGGGTGCGGCCTTCATCGACATCCAGCGCGGCGCCGGACCCGAGCTCGACTGGTCCTATGCCGTGATCGCCGCATCGAGCGAACGGGGGGCGACCGACACGATCGGCCAGATGCTCGACGAGGTGCGCGCCAGGATCACGCCGGTGTTCGACGACGTGCAGAAGGCCGTGCAGGCCTTCACCGCTGTCGCCCAGCGTGCCGCCGATCCCGCGGGGCCGCTGGAGCAGACGCTGGCCTCCGCCGCCAGCATCGCGCGCAAGGTCGAGAATGGCCAGGGCCTGGCGGGGCGGCTGATCAGCGACGACAAGCTGTCGGCCGACCTCGAGGCGAGTCTGGTCAGCGTGCGCGAGCTCGCCGCCCAGCTCGAGCGCACCTCGAAGGATCCGCGCATCACCCAGATCCTGGCGAAGACCGATTCGATCCTGACCTCGCTGCAGGCCACCACCCGCAACCTTGCGGCCTCGACGCCGCAAATCACGCGCGGCCTGCAGGACACGACCGACGCCATGCCGGCCACGCTGCTGCAGGCCCAGATCGCCGCGCGCGAGCTCGAGCTGCTGCTGGGACAGTTGCGCCACCATTGGCTGTTCGGCGGCAGCAGCGCCCCCGCCCAGCCGGGCCGTCGCGCGCCCGCGGTCGAGGTCCGACCGTGATCCGACAGCCTCTATCAATGCTCGCGCTGATCGCCCTCGCCGCTTGCGGCGGCGGCGCGCCCGTTGACACGGGTCCGCTACCCGACGTCAAGCTGGACCAGGCCAACAAGGCCGGAACGCAAGCGTTGTCGATGGACCTGCCGGGTTTGGCGGTGCAGCAGTACAAGGTGGCGCTTTCGCGTGCCTACGAGCGCGACGACGCCGGCGCCATCGGCGACGTCGCCTACAATCTGGCGCTGGCGCAGATGAAGGCAGGCGACTCCAAGGGCGCCATCGCCACGGCGCGCGAGGCTCGAGGCGAGCTCAATCGCCGGCGCGCCGCGGTGCCGCCGGAGCTCATCCTGGTGCAGGCCGCCGCCTCCTATCGCAGCGGCGACCTCGGCGCTGCAGCCGGCGCCGCCCAGGAAGTGCTCGACCGCGGCTCAAAGGACCCCGACGTCGTGCGACGCGCCTGGTTCATCCGCGGTCTGGTCGCGGCCGATCGCAGCGACGCCGCGGGCCTCGCCCAGGCGATAGCCGCCCTCCCGCCGACCAAGCAGGCGGATCTCGACGCCGACCGCCAGGAGCTGCAGGGCCGCGCCGCCCTGCTGGCCAACGACTCCGCCGGGGCGCTCAGCCTGTTCGAGCAATCCGCCAGCAACCGCCAACAAGCACTGGACTATCGCGGCATGGCGCGGGCGTTGTCGCTGGCGGGCGATGCGGCCTTGCGATCCGGCCGCGCCGCCGATGCCGCCGATCTCTTTCTGCGCGCCGGGCGAAGCGCCCTGCTGCAGGGAGACACAGCGACGGCGACGCCCTTGTTGAAGCGCGCCGAGGACCTCGGCAAGCAGACTGGCCAGACCGGCATCGTCGAAGAGGTGGCACGGCTGCGCAAGGTGGCCGCCGCGCAGACGACCAAGGCGTGAGATCTCATTCCTCCCCAGCGGTGTCCGCGAAGCGGACGGGGGGTCATAAGCACCATACTGTCGCCTATGACCCCTCCGGCCCTACGGGCCACCTCCCCATCGTAAGAACGATGGGGAGGAAATGATTAGCCGAGCCCCGCGACAGCCAGACGCCCCGCCTCCGCGATGACCGTGTTGCGGGCATCGTCCGGGATCGTCGACTCAGTGTAGTAGGCCGTGATCAGGATCGGCGCGCGGCCGGGCGGAAAGGCGATGGCGATGTCGTTGGCGGTTCCGTTGTTGCCGGTGCCGGTCTTGTCGCCGACCCGCCAGTCGGCCGGCAGGCCGGCGCGCAGGCGGCGGGCGCCCGTCTTGCTGCCGAGCAGCCAGCCGATTAGGCGATCGC
>DATGZZ010000733.1:0-9448 GCA_035296945.1 Reyranella sp. | reverse complement strand
ATGCCTATAAACTGATCAGTAGCCATGGATTGCTCAAAGCGTCTGCCCTCCCTCGACATCGGTCCCGTCCGGATCGACGACCCCGTCATCCTGGCTCCCATGTCGGGCGTGACCGACATGCCTTTCCGCCAGATGGTGAAGCGGGGCGGAGCCGGTCTGGTCGTGTCCGAGATGATCGCCTCGGCGGCAATGGTGCGTGAGAACCGCAAGACGCTGCTGATGGCTAAAAACTCACCGGAAGAGTTTCCGATGTCGGTCCAGCTCGCCGGCTGCGAGCCCGAGGTCATGGGCGATGCAGCCAAGCTGAACGAGGACCGTGGTGCTGCGATCATCGACATCAACTTCGGCTGTCCGGTGAAGAAGGTCGTGAACGGCCATGCCGGCTCGTCGCTGATGCGCGACGAGGTCCACGCCGCGAAGATCCTCGAGGCGACCGTCAAGGCTGTGAAGTTGCCGGTGACGCTGAAGATGCGCACCGGCTGGGATTCGACCAACCGCAACGCGCCCAACCTCGCGCGCATCGCCGAAGAGTGCGGCATCCAGATGCTGACCGTGCACGGTCGCACGCGCTGCGACTTTTATGACGGACATGCCGACTGGGCGTTCGTCGCCAACGTCAAGGCCGCGACCAAGCTGCCGGTGATCGTGAACGGCGACATCAACACCCTCGATGACGTCGACACGGCGCTGGCGCAGTCGTGCGCCGACGGCGTCATGATCGGCCGTGGCGCCTATGGCCGGCCGTGGTTCCTGAACCAGGCCATCCACTACCTGCGCACCGGCGAGCGGCTCCCCGATCCATCGCTGGCCGAGCAGTACGCGATCGTGCGCGCGCATTTCGAAGCGATGCTGTCGCACTACGGTCAGGAGACCGGCGTGCGCATGGCCCGCAAGCATATGGGTTGGTATTCCAAGGGCCTGCCGGCATCGGCCGAGTTCCGCGCCGCCGTGAATCGCGAGACCGAGCCCGCGAAAGTGCGCGCCCTGCTGGCCGCGTTCTTCCTGCCCAACCTCGACCGGCAGGCTGCCTAGGATGGTGGTGCAGCCCCTCAAGCGCGCCGCCGCGACGAGCGATCAATTCCCGACGGCGCTTCTAGATTCGCTGTCGGAGGCGATCGTCGTGGTCGATGCGCGCGGGCTGATCCACTACGCCAACTTGTCGGCCGAGCAGTTCTTCGGCGTCGGCCGCACCCGCCTGGTCGGCCATCCGCTCGACGAGTTCGTGCCCGAGGACACGCCGCTGTTCTCCCTGCTCGAGCAGGTGCTGACGACGGGCGGCGCGGTCGCCGAGAACGGCGTGACGCTGGCTTCGCCGCGTATCGGCAACCGGTTCTGTGCGCTCCGCCTCTCGCCGATCGTCGACAGCGACGGCCTCGTCGCCATCACACTGGTCGAGCAGACCATCGCCCGCAACATCGACCGTCAGATGTCGCATCGCAGCGCCGCCCGCTCGGTGAGCGCGCTCGCCGCCATGCTGGCGCACGAGGTGAAGAACCCGCTGTCGGGCATCCGCGGCGCCGCCCAGCTCCTCGAGCAGTCGGTGCCCGATTCCGAGCGCGAGCTGACCAGCCTGATCTGCGAGGAGACCGATCGCATCGTCGCCCTGGTCGACCGCATGGAGGCCTTCGCCGACGGCCGGCCGATCGACCGCAGCCCGATCAACATCCATCAGGTCCTGAACCACGTCCTGCGCATCTCGCAGAACGGCTTCGGCAAGGGCGTGCGTTTCGTCGAGACCTACGACCCCTCGCTGCCCGACGTGCATGGTGACCGTGACCAGCTGATCCAGGTGTTCCTGAACCTGGTGAAGAACGCCTGCGAAGTGCCGGGCGACGGCGAGCGCGAGATCGAGTTGTCCACAGCCTTCCGCCACGGGTTGCGCCTGGCCGTCCCCGGCCAACAGGCCAAGGTCAACCTGCCCCTGGTGGTTTCGGTGCGGGACAATGGCCGCGGGGTGTCTGAAGAAATCCGCGCCCACCTGTTTGACGCTTTCGTGACGAACAAGCCGACCGGAACTGGCCTGGGTCTTGCCTTGGTAGCGAAGATCATCAACGACCATGGCGGGGCGATCGAATTCGACAGCGAGCCCGGCCGTACGACATTTAGGGTTATGTTGCCGTTGCAGTTGCAGATTTCGCGGCCCGCTCCATGAGCGGCGCCTCCACCATCCTGGTCGCCGACGACGACCGGGCGATCCGCACCGTCCTGCACCAGGCGTTGGGCCGCCAGGGCCACAATGTCCGCAGCACAGGGGCTGCATCGACCTTGTGGCAGTGGGTCCAGGAAGGCGAGGGCCAGCTCGTCATCACCGACGTGGTCATGCCCGACGAGAACGGCCTCGACCTGGTGCCGCGCATCCGCAAGCTCAGGCCAGACCTCCGAATCATCGTGATGAGTGCGCAGTCGACGCTGCTCACCGCCGTGCGCGCCACCGAGCGCGGCGCCTTCGAGTACCTCCCCAAGCCGTTCGACCTCAACGAGTTGATCTCGGTGGTGAACCGCGCGCTGTCGGCGCCGGCGACGCCGATGCAGCGCGCCGCCCAGCCGCCGCAGGAAGGCGAGCGCCTGCCGCTGATCGGCCGCTCGCCGGCCATGCAGGAGATCTACCGGGCGCTCGCTCGGTTGATGTCGACCGACCTCACGGTGATGGTCACGGGCGAATCGGGTGCCGGCAAGGAGCTGGTGGCGCGTGCGCTGCACGATTACGGCAAGCGCCGCAAAGGGCCTTTCGTGGCGCTCAATATGGCGGCGATCCCGCGCGAGCTGATCGAGAGCGAGCTGTTCGGCCACGAGCGTGGCGCCTTCACCGGCGCCGTGCAGCGCTCGGCCGGCAAATTCGAGCAGGCCTCCGGCGGCACGCTGTTCCTCGACGAGATCGGCGACATGCCGCCCGAGGCGCAGACGCGCCTGCTGCGCGTGTTGCAGGAAGGCGAGTACACCACCGTCGGCGGCCGCACGCCGATTAAGGCCAATGTGCGCATCGTTGCCGCCACGCATCGCGACCTGCGCCGACTGATCCAGCAGGGCCTGTTCCGCGAGGATCTGTTCTATCGCCTGAACGTCGTGCCAATTCGCCTGCCGCCTTTGCGCGAGCGGCTCGACGACATTCCCGAGCTTGCCAATCACTATCTGCAGGCGGCGACGGCCGACGGCCTGCCGGCCAAGGTCTTGTCGCCCGAGGCGATGGCGCGGCTGAAGCAGCATCGCTGGCCGGGCAATGTGCGCGAGCTGGTCAACCTGGTACGCCGCCTGTCGGCGCTCTACTCGGAAGAGGTGATCGGCGTCGAGACCATCGAGGCCGAACTGGCCGACGCCATATCGGCGATCGAGCCCGAGGCCTCCTCAGGCGACTCCGCCGCTGCCGACGTGTCGCTGGCCGACGCCGTCGACCGCCATTTGCAGGCATTGTTCACCGTCCACGGCGATCGCCTGCCGCCGGACGGCATGTACGATCGTGTCATTTCCGAGGTCGAGCGTCCGCTCCTGTCCCTGGCCCTTGGGGCAACACGTGGGAATCAGTTGCGTGCGGCCCGCCTATTGGGGCTCAATCGCAATACGTTGCGCAAGAAGATCAAGGACCTCGACGTCCCCGTGGTACGTACGCCGCAGGTCCGCCGAGGCGGGTGAAAAAAGTGACAGCTGCGCTGGGCGTTTCACGCTTGGGCGATGCGACAGCGGTGGTGGCCCGCAGGCTAGGTGGCCGTGCCGCCGCCGTGTCGCTGGCGGTGCTCGCCATGATGGCCGGTGCGGCCACCTACGCCTGGCTGGCAGGCTTCGTCCCCACCGCTTTGAGCACGCGCGGCTGGATCACCGGCCTGCTGGTCGCCGACCTGGTGATCGCCGTGGCCCTGGTCGCGCTGCTGGCCGTGCGCCTGACCCAGCTCTGGCTCGACCGGCGGCGCGGCGCGGCGGGCTCGCGGCTGCACATGCGGTTGGTCCTGGTGTGCAGCCTGTTCACCATCACGCCGACGCTGATCGTGGCCATCATCCTGTCGCTGCTGGTCATCAATCTCACGGACTTTGTGGTCAAGCCGGCCCAGGCCTCGTACGAGGCGGCGCGGGCGATCGGCGAGCCGGTGCGGCGCGCCCGTGAAGAGGAGATCCTGCGCGACATCGGCGCCATCTCGTCTTCGCTGCAGGCAATCGGTATCGACGCCGTGCGTGACAAGGAGGCGACGGCCAGCCTGCTCGAGCGCCTGATCGACGGTCGCCCGATCATCGAGGCGATCGTCATCGATGCCGACAAGGGCGTGCTGGAGCGCGCCGTGACGCCCAACGCCGAAGGCCTGAAAGACGCCATGCCGCCGGCCCAGGCGCTGTGGCGCGCCGTCCGCCAGAACGGCCCGGTCGAGATCCAGGCTTCAAACGGCGCCTACTTCGTCATGCAGCTCTTCCTCGGCGAGCCGCTGTTCCTGGTGACCGGCCATTCCGTCGACCTGCGTGTCGTCGACTACATCAAGAGCATCGAATTCGCCGGCTCTTTCTACTCGCAGATCGAGCAGGCCATGCAGCGCGGCCAGCTCCTGATCTTCGTGATCTGCGGCGCCATCGCGCTCCTGATGCTGTTGGCTGCCGTGTGGCTCGCCATCCTGTTCGCCTCGCGCCTGACCGAGCCGATCGGCGGACTGATGGCCGCAGCCGAGCGGGTGAGGGGTGGCGACCTCACGGCGCGCGTCGAGGAGGGACCGCTCAACGATGAGCTGGGGCAGCTCACGCGCTCGTTCAATCGCATGGCGAGCCAGATCGAGCAGCAACGTGGCGACCTGATAGACGCCAACAAGGAGCTCGATACCAGGCGGCGTCTGACCGACGCGGTGCTGTCCGGCGTCTCGGCTGGTGTCTTGAGCGTCGACAGCGTGGGCATCGTCTCGCGCTCCAACCGCTCGGCGCTGGAATTGCTGGCCTTGCCCGAGGACGGCGTGGTCGAGCGGCCGCTGATCGCCGTGATGCCGGAGCTGGCACCGCTGGTCGAGCAGGCGGCGGACCGACCAGATCGGCTCACGCAAGGCCAGGTCGAGATCGTGCAGGGCGGCACGCGGCGCATCCTGCTGGTGCGCATCAGTGCGGCGTCGGATGCAGGCTCGGTCGTCACCTTCGACGACGTCACCGACTTGATGTCGGCGCAGCGCATGGCGGCGTGGGGCGACGTGGCGCGCCGCATCGCACACGAGATCAAGAATCCGCTGACGCCCATCCAGCTCTCGGCCGAGCGGCTGAAGCGCCGCTACCTCAAGCAGATCAAGGAGGATCCCGAGACCTTCTCGATCTGCACCGACACCATCATCCGCCAGGTCGGCGACATCGGCCGCATGGTCGACGAGTTCTCCTCGTTCGCCCGCATGCCGCGGCCGACCGTGAAGCCCGAGGACGCCAAGGAGCTCTGCCAGCAGTCGCTGTTCCTGCAGCGCCAGGGCAATCCCGACATCCGCTACGTCTCGACGCTGCCGGACCGTCCGGTGCCGCTGATCTGCGACCGTCGCCAGGTGTCGCAGGTTCTCACGAATATCCTCAAGAATTCAGCCGAGGCGATCGAGGGCAGGGAGGCCATACCCGGCCAGGCGCTGCCGCCGGGCGAGATCACGCTGTCGCTGCGCGACGATGACGCGACCGTGCGCATCATCGTCGACGACAACGGCAAGGGCCTGCCCAAGGAGGATCGCGAGCGGCTCACCGAGCCCTATATGACCACGCGCGGCAAGGGTACTGGGCTTGGCCTCGCGATCGTCAAGAAGATCATGGAAGATCATGGCGGCTATCTCGCGCTGGATGACCGTGAGGGTGGCGGCGCGCGCATCAGTCTGGTATTCCGGCGAGACGCGAAGGAAATCGCGTCGGCACGTCCGCACGCGACGGCCGCACAATGATCCGCCCGTAAGATCGCGGACAGTTTGAAGAGTCATGGGCCACGATATTCTGATCGTCGACGACGAACGCGACATCTGCACGCTGATCGCGGGCATCCTGGAGGATGAGGGCCACACCGCCCGTCGCGCTCACAACAGCACCGAGGCCACCGACGCCGTGCGGCAGCGCCGGCCGGCGCTGGTGATCCTCGACGTCTGGCTGCAGGGCAGCGAGCTCGATGGTCTGCAGCTGCTGGAGGTAATCCGCCGCGAGGAGCCGCCAGTGCCGGTGGTGATGATCTCAGGCCACGGCACGATCGACACCGCCGTGTCGGCCATCAAGACCGGCGCCTACGACTTCATCGAGAAGCCGTTCAAGGCTGACCGCCTGCTGCTGGTGGTCGACCGCGCGATCGAGGCCGACCGGCTGCGGCGCGAGAATGCGAGCCTGCGCCGGCGCGCGGGCGGCGAGGTGACGTTCGTCGGCTCCTCGGGCGCGGCCGCTAACGTGCGCAGCCAGCTCGATCGCGTCGCGCCGACCGGCAGCCGCGTGCTGATCACAGGTCCCTCCGGCGCCGGCAAGGAGAGCGTGGCGCGATTGATCCACCAGGGCTCCAAGCGGGCCGGTGGCCCGTTCGTCGTGGTGAACTGTTCCGCAATGCCGGCCGAGAGGCTGGAGCTCGAGCTGTTCGGCACCGATGGCGAGAGTGCAGCGGCGGATTCGCTGCGCGTGTCGGGCGCCTTCGAGATGGCGCATGGCGGCACGCTGCTCCTCAAGGAGGTCGCCGACCTGCCGGTGCCGTTGCAGAGCCGCCTGGCGCGCGTGCTGCAGGAGCAATCCTTCACCCGCGGCGGCGGCACCACCAAGGTCGAGGTCGATGTCCGCGTGCTCGCTTCGACCGCGCACACCCTGCAGGACGAGATCGCGGCCGGCGCCTTCCGCGAGGAGCTTTTCCACCGGCTGAACGTCGTGGGCCTGCGCGTGCCGCCGCTCAGCGAGCGTCGCGAGGACATCCCCGAAGTCGCCAACGACCTGTTGCAACGCGTCGCCGACGCCACCGGCCTGCCGGCGCGGCCGATCGGCGAGGACACGCTGGCAGCCCTCCAGGGCCACGACTGGCCGGGCAACGTGCGCCAGCTGCGCAATGTCATCGAGCGGCTTCTGATCCTGGCACCGGCGGGCGGCGGGCCGATCCGCGCCGATGCGCTGCCCAGCGACGTCAGCGAGGACGCCCCTTCGGTGCTGCGCTGGGAGAAGGGCGGCGAGATCATGCAGTTGCCGCTGCGCGATGCGCGCGAGGTCTTCGAGCGCGAGTATCTGCTCGCCCAGGTGACGCGTTTTGGCGGCAACATCTCGCGCACCGCGACCTTCGTCGGCATGGAGCGCTCGGCACTGCATCGCAAATTGAAGTCGCTCGGCCTGCATGGCGGCACCGTGGACGATCGCACTGGCGGCGAGGCCGCGACCGAGACTCGAGGAGCGTAAGAGAGATGGCGCGCTATGCCTACGTCAATGGACGCTATGTCGATCACCGCGAAGCGAGCGTGCACGTCGAGGACCGCGGCTATCAGCTCGCCGACGGCGTCTATGAGGTCGTGGGCGTGCGCGACGGCAAGCTCATCGACGAGGCACTGCATATCGACCGGCTGGGCCGCTCGCTGAAGGAGCTGCGCATCGACTGGCCGGTGGCGCGGCCGACCCTGGGCTTCATCATCCGCGAGCTGATGCGGCGCAACCGCCTGCGCGATGGCCTCGTCTACATGCAGGTGACGCGCGGCGTGGCGCGCCGCGACCATGCCTTCCCGACCAAGCCGGTGAAGCCCGCACTGGTGCTGACGACCAAGAACAGCAAGCGGGCCGAGGCCGATCCCGGCCCGGGCATCGCCGTGAAGAGCCATCCCGACATCCGCTGGCAGCGTTGCGACATCAAGACGGTGGCGTTGCTGCCCAACGTGCTCGCCAAGCAGGCGGCGCGCGAGAGCGGCGCCTACGAGGCCTGGCTGATCGACGGCAAGGGCAACGTGACCGAGGGCGCCTCGACCAACGCCTGGATCGTCACCAAGGCCGGCGAACTGGTCACGCGCGCCACCGACAACGGCATCCTGGCCGGCATCACGCGCCACACGCTGAAGGTGCTGGCGGGCGACCTGCAGCTGAAGCTGGTCGAGCGGCCCTTCACCCTGGCCGAGGCCAAGGAGGCTAAGGAAGCCTTCATCACCAGCGCGACGTCGTTCGTGACGCCGGTGACCAAGATCGACGACGACGTCGTGGGCGACGGCAAGGTCGGCCCGACGGCGCGCCGGCTGCGCGAGGAATATGTGCGCTTCGCGGCCGACGGCGAGGCGGTTACGTGAGCCGACCGGCCACGCTGAAGCCGCCACGCGCGATTCTGTTCGATTGGGACAACACGCTGGTCGACACCTGGCCGACCATCGTGGAGTGCTATCACGATACCTTCACGGCGCTGGGCCAGACGCCGTGGACGGCCGAGGAGGTGCGCGATCGGGCGCACGGTTCGCTGCGCGACGCCTTTCCCGCGTTGTTCGGCCCGCGCGCGGGCGAAGCCGAAAAGGTGTTCTACGAGACCTTCCTCCGCATCCATCTCGAGCGCCTGACGCCGTTGCCGGGGGCGGAGGAGCTTCTGGCACGCTGCAACGATCTTGGCTGCTATGTCGCGGTGGTGAGCAACAAGGTCGGCGACAATCTCCGGGCGGAGCTCGCCCATCTCGGCTGGCAGCGCTGGATCCGACGGGCGGTGGGCGCGCGCGATTGCCTGCGCGACAAACCCGCACCCGATCCCATCCTCAAGGCCCTCGACGGCACGGGAATTGCCCCGGACGAGACGGTCTGGATGGTCGGCGACACCCCGGCGGACCTCAAATGCGCCCATGCGGCCGGCTGTCTGCCGGTCCTGGTGGGCGGCGCCGAGGAACTGACGGGGCTGCTGCTGGACCATCCGCCGCGGCTTCGAGCACGGAATTGTAATCACCTGGTGGCATTGCTTTGACCTGATCGTCCCCTATATTTGACCCAACTCGGTAGCGGGTAGCGACCCGCGCCTTTCCAACGGCTGCCCAAAAAGCAGCCGGACGCCCAGCAAGAGGCCAAGAACATGAGCGAAAAGGCACAGAACGTTCAGGACGTCTTCCTGAACCACCTGCGCAAGAACAAGACGCCCGTCACGATCTTCCTCGTGAACGGCGTGAAACTGCAGGGGATCGTTACCTGGTTCGACAATTTCTCGGTGCTGCTGCGCCGCGACGGCCATTCGCAGCTTGTCTACAAGCATGCGATCTCGACCATCATGCCGGTCACGCCGGTGCAGCTGTTCGACGGCGACAAGGCCGACGCAGCGGGTTGATTTGAGCGAAAACCACGAGCTGAACGGACACCAGAGACGCAAGCGCAAGGCCGAGGACACCGCCCGGCCGCGGACGATCGCGGCCGTGCTGTCGCCTTATGCGCCGGGTGTGCACCGCGAGGAGCGTGATCGCGACGCCAAGCTCGGAGAGGCGGTCGGCCTCGCCCGCGCCATCGACCTTGATGTGCGCCTGGCCGAGACCGTGCCGTTGCGCCGCGTCACGCCCGCCACGCTGATCGGCAA
>DATGZZ010000732.1:0-2263 GCA_035296945.1 Reyranella sp. | reverse complement strand
AACAGGCGGTTCCGCCGACGCTCAATCTCGACGAGCCCGACGAGGGGTGCGACATCGACCTCGTGGCCAAGCAGGCCAAGCAACGCAAGGTCCGCTACGCGCTCAGCAACTCGTTCGGCTTCGGCGGCACCAACGCCTCGTTGATCTTCGGTCCCGTCTGATCGCGGGGGGCTGGGCGTGCTCAGCTATTTCCGTTGGGTCCTCTTCTTCGTCGCGCTGTTCGTCACCCTGATGGGTGGCGCGCTGTGGATCGGCAACCAGCTGCTGGGGGCGGCGGGGCCGCTCAGCGCGACCAAGAACATCGTCATCCCGCGCGGCGCAGGCCCGCAGACCATGGCCAAGGTGTTGAAGGAAGAGGGCGTCATCGATCACGAGCGCCTGTTCCGGGTCGCCGTGATGATCGATCCGACGCCCAAGCCCATCAAGGCGGGCGAGTACGAGGTCCCGGCCCACATCTCCATGTTGGGGCTGCTCGACCTGCTGCAGTCGGGCAAGCAGGTGCAGCGCCGGCTCACCGTGGTCGAAGGCATGACGACGCCCGAGGTGATCGACCTGGTGAAGAACACGCCGGCGCTCTCGGGCGAGATCACGCTCGATCTCAAGGAAGGCGACCTGCTGCCGGAGACTTACTTCTATTCGCGCGACGACACGCGCGATGGGCTCTTGATGCGCATGAAGGAGGCGATGGACAAGACGCTGGACGAGGCCTGGCGCAAGCGGGCCGCCGGCCTGCCGCTGGCCAATCGTCGCGAGGCGCTGACCTTGGCCTCGATCGTCGAGAAGGAGACGGCGGTCCCGGGTGAACGCGCCAAGGTGGCCGCCGTCTACATCAATCGCCTGCGCCGGCGCATGAAGCTCGAGAGCGACCCGACGACGATCTACGGCATCACCCAGGGCAAGGTGCCGCTCAACCGCGAGCTGACGCGCGCCGATCTCCAGTCGAACACGCCCTACAACACCTACGTGATCACCGGCCTGCCACCCGGTCCAATCTGCAATCCGGGTCGTGCGGCGATCCTGGCCGCGACCAATCCGGCGCGCGACCGCGCGCTCTATTTCGTGGCCGACGGGCAGGGCGGACATGCCTTCGCCGGCACGCTCGCCGAGCACAATCGCAACGTCGAGCGCTGGCGCCAGATCCAGCGCGAGCGCGCCGAGCAGCAGCAGACGCAGACACCGCCGGGCGCGCCCGGCGCGCCGTCCCCGGCTCCTCCCGGCCAGCAGCGTCCGGCGCCGAGACCGTGAGCCATGCCGGCCCTCGTCCTGGCCCTGGTCGTTCTCGCTGTCGTCGCTCTTGGCATCGCCTGGTTCCTGCGCGCCAATCCGTCCTCGCTGGCGCGCGGCATGCGCATGGTGCTGGTCGTGCTGGGCGCCATCGCCGTCGGCGGCATGCTGATCTTCGGCCTGCGCTTCCTGCCGAGCCTGCTGCCCGAACTGTTCGGCCTGGCCGGCCTGGTGATCACCGGGCTGATCGCGCGCGCATTGCGCAACCGGCCGTCCGGCGGCTTCAGCTCACCCGGCACGGGGCGGCGCACCGAGGTGCGCACGACGTTCCTGCAGGCCTGGATCGACCACGGCACGGGTGACGTCGGCGGCACGGTGCTCACCGGCCGCTTCGCGGGGCGCACCTTGGATCGCCTGTCCGACAGCGAGCTGCTGGACCTGCATGAAGAATGCCGGAACGATGCCGATTCGCTGCGCGTGATGGAGGCCTATCTCGACCGGCGGCTGAACGTCGACTGGCGCACGGCAAAACAGCCGCCACCTCGTGGACCGCGCACCGACATGACGCGTGCGGAGGCGCTGGCCGTGCTGGGGCTCGCCGAAGGCGCCAGCGAGGAGGAGATCAAGGCCGCCCATCGCCGCCTGATCCGCCGCACGCACCCCGATGCCGGCGGCACCGCTGATCTTGCCGCGCGCATCAACCGCGCAAAGGACGTGCTGGTCGGTGGCTAATAAGTGGTTGAACTTGCGGGG
The DNA here is from genome assembly GCA_035296945.1 of Reyranella sp. Lineage (GTDB taxonomy): Bacteria > Pseudomonadota > Alphaproteobacteria > Reyranellales > Reyranellaceae > Reyranella. Next base: position 286 of record DATGZZ010000732.1, on the reverse strand, counting down.
ACTTCTTGGGCGTGGCAACTACGGGCGCGTCTGGTGGACGCATCTCAGATTCCTCTCCCCCGCTAGGGGGAGAGGCTAGGTGAGGGGGTTTCGAAGGCTGTGTGCAACCCCTCACCCAACCTCTCCCCCTAGCGGGGGAGAGGAGTCGGAAGAGTAGCAAACGAGGTCGATGAAGCATGCCGCAGCGTGTCCGCAAAGCCGTCTTGCCCGTGGCCGGATTGGGTACCCGTTTCCTGCCCGCCACCAAGGCGATGCCCAAGGAGATGCTGACGGTCGTCGACCGGCC
>DATGZZ010000731.1:0-5965 GCA_035296945.1 Reyranella sp. | reverse complement strand
GGTCCGAGCGCAGGCAGGTTTGGGGAAACCGCGTGAGGTGCTGGGCAAGCGCCATCGCCTCGGCCAGCGCCTGGCCTTGCGGGACCAGCCGGTTGGCCAATCCCCAGTCCAGGGCTTCCTTCGCACCGATTTCGCGCCCGGTCAGGATCATATCGAGGGCACGGCTATGGCCGATCAGGCGTGGCAGACGCACCGTGCCGCCATCGATCAGGGGCACGCCCCAGCGTCGGCAGAACACGCCGAACCTGGCGCTCTCGGACGCCACGCGCATATCGCACCACAGCGCCAGCTCGAGGCCGCCGGCGACGGCATAGCCTTCGACAGCCGCGATCACCGGCTTGGACAGCAGATGGCGCGTCGGTCCCATCGGACCCGGAGCTTTGGCATCAAACAAAGGCGCGTCCGCCGACCTCGGCCTGGCGGCGACCTTGAGGTCGTAGCCGGCACAGAACGTGCCGCCACGCCCGGTCAGGATCGCCACCGACTGGCTGGCATCGGCGTCGAAGGCGAGGAAGGCGTCACGCAGCAGCACGGCGGTTTCCGGGTCGACGGCATTGCGCGCTTCGGCGAAGCGATCGATCGCAACGACGGTGATCGGCCCCTCTTTGTCGATCGCGACCTTGGCCATGGTGCCCCCTCTCGGCTAGCGCCCCTGCATCATGCGCAACGGCGTGTAGACCAGGACCGTTTCGCCCTTCTGGTTCACGACGTTGTTCGTGGTCCGCACCAGCGCCCGCATCGGGTCCTTGGAGGTCGGCCGGATCTCGGTGAGCTCGATCTCGACATGGATGGTGTCACCGACATAGGTCGGTCCCTTGATGTCGAAGCCCATCGACAGGAAGGCGAGCCCGGTGCCCTGCAGCGTGGTTGGGATGACCAGCCCCTCGGCCATGGAATAGACCAGGGCCCCCGGTACCGGATGGCCGCCGCGCATTGGCGCGTGCTCTTTCACGTATTCCTTGTTGGTGAACAATTCCTCGGAAAAGCCGCAAAGAGTCACGAAATTCAGCAGATCAGCCTCGAATAAGGTCCGCCCATAGGTGATGAAGCGGTTGCCGATCTTGAGCTCGCGCCAGTTCCAGCCCTCGCCGAGCTGCTTCATGGTCGCGGCCGTCAATGGGCGTGGGCGCCGGGTTTGGCGCCTTCCGCGAGAACGTACAGCCTGCTGCAATAGGGGCACTCCACCCGCCCCTCTTCGCCCAGGTTGAGGTAGACTTTAGGATGGCCCAAGGCGCCGCCTCCGCCATCGCAGGCAACGCGGTCAGTATCGACGGTGATGACTTCAAACGGCTCGGTCACAATCTCACTCCTCTCGCGGCTGGCGATGATAGCGGCCACCGCGGCCTTGGTCATGCTTTCCGCTTGCGCGCCCACCGTTCGGCCCACGGTTTCGGGCAACGGATCGGCGGCGAACGGATCGGCCCATGCGCCCACGCTCACCGCTGACCGTTATGTCGCAGCCGACGGCACATCGCTAGCCGTCGCCGTGTGGCCGGCCGCGACGGCCAAGCCCAAGGCGGTGATCCTGGGCCTGCACGGCTTCGGCGATTACCGCCAGGCGTGGGACGAGCCGGCTCAGATCTGGGCCAAGGACGGCATCACGACCTACTCCTACGACCAGCGCGGCTTCGGCGGCAGCCCGACGCGCGGGCGCTGGCCCGGCACCGAAGCTCTCGTCGACGATGCCAAGGCGATGGCGCAGCTGCTGCGCGCCCGGTATCCCGGAGTGCCGTTCTACCTCGCTGGCGAGAGCATGGGCGGAGCAGTCGCGCTGGTCGCGGAGGATCAGGGGGCGCAAATCGACGGGCTGATCCTGCTCGCCACGGCGCTGCGCTCGCGCGACACGTTCGGGCCGGTGCTGACCGGCGGCCTGTGGTTCCTCGCCCACACCATTCCGTGGTTCCCCTCCGGTCCGACGTCAATCGACTACAAGCCGACCGACAATCCCAAGACCCTCGAGAAACTGCGCAACGACCCCCAGTTCCTGCGTCAGGCGCGGCTCGACATGGGCTACGGGCTGGTCGACCTGATGGACGCGGCGCGCGAGTCGGCGGCGCGCGTACACGTGCCCTACCTGATGCTACATGGCCTTGGCGATCGCATCGTGCCGCAGCAGCCGGTGAAGGCGGCCATCGAAATCATGCCGCGCCGGTCCGACTCCAAGCTCGCCTTCTACAAGGAGGGCTATCACCTGCTGCTGCGCGACAAGGAAGGCAAGACGGTGGCGGCCGACATCGCGGTCTGGATCGCCGATCACCAGGCGCCGCTGCCCTCCGGCGCCGAGGCGGCGCAATCGCAGCCTGATCTTGCGGCGCTATGGGGCTCCAAGCGCCGCCGCTAGATCTCTAGGCCGCGCAGCGAACGACGACCGTGCCCTGACCGCGCACGACGCTGGCGTCGCCGCGTGTCGGCATGTTGTCCATGTTGAGCGTGGTGTAGTTGCCCTTGCACATGGCCAGGGCGCGTTGCTGGCAACCGCCCGGCATGCCGCAGGTGATCTGGATCGCCTGCTTGCCGTCGGTCCAGGTGATCATGGTGGCGTTGGTGTCGGACACGCGATCAGGACCCGGTACCTTCATGGGCTCCGTGCAAGCGGCGGCAAGAACAGTCATGCCAAGGACAACAATCCACCGAGCCGACGCGCGCGAGACCATGTTCTCTCCCCTTATTACCGGTGGCCGACCGGGCACGTGACAGTACCTCGCAGCAAGGGGCTCGTATAGTGTCGTCGCCCACGGCTCGTTGGAGAACTCGATGCGATTGGCCTCTGGCGTCCTGCTGATCATGCTGATCGCTGTGTCCACCGTTCAGGCGCAGCCGACCAACGAGCAGTTCGCGGCACGCTGCAACGAGCTCGGTGCCCTCTTCGACAAGTACGGTACGCGCCGCAGCGAAGGCTCGGGCGGCCCGGACATGACCCGGCTGGGCGCCGGCATCGATTGCCAGAAGGGCCGCTATGCCCAGGGCATCAAGGCGCTGGAAGATCTGCTCAACCGCAATCGCATCCCCTATCCGCCCGCCCAGTACTGACGCGGCCGGAAGCGGGCTGAGCCGCGTTCAGCTTCCGACCACGCCCATGCTTTCGATCTCGACCACCAGGCCGGGCACGGCGAGCGCGCTCACCGCCACCAGGGTCGAGGTCACGACCGAGCCCTTGAGCGTCTTGCCCAACGCCTTCGACACCGCGCCCATGTCGCGGATGTCGGTGACGAAGATCGTCATCTGGGTGAGGTCGCTGAGCTTGCAGCCTGCCTTCTTCAGCGCTGCTTCGATCTTGCGCATGGTGATCGTGGTCTGCTCGGCGGCGTCCTTGCCCTGGACCCGACCCTTCGAATCAAGCGACGTCGTGCCCGAGACGAAGACCAGCGGGCCGCTGCGGATTGCCCGGACGTAGAAGGGAACGACTTCCGTTCCGTCGGGAAAGAGTTTCTTCGCCATGGATTGCTCCCCTACTGTGGGCGCGCAATCTAGTCGGCCCGCCGCCGCCGCGTAAAGGAGACCCATGTCGCTCGATCGCTATCGCACCGCCATCGTCACCGGCGCCAGCCGCGGCATCGGTGCTGCGATCGTCCGGCAACTGCGCATCGGCGGACTGGAAGTGTGGGCCGTGGCGCGCTCGGCCGACGATCTCAGCGCGCTGGCCCGCGAGACCGGCTGTCGGCCGCTGGCACTCGACATCACCCATCGCGATGCGGTGCTGAGCGCCTTGAGCGGTCTCGACGCCGACATCCTGGTCAACAACGCCTCGGCCGTGGTCCGCGGCGGCGTCTCGTGGGAGACCGCGCCCGATGCCATCGATGCGCTCACGGCCGTCAACATCAAGGGCACGCTGAACTGCCTCGCCGCCGCCGTGCCCGGCATGAAGGCGCGCGGGCGCGGCCATATCGTCAACCTGGGTTCGATCGCGGCGGTCTCTCCGATCCCCGGCATGCCGGTCTATGCCATGACCAAGGCCGCGATCCGCAGCCTCGGTCAGACGCTGAGGCTCGACCTGCATGGCACGGGCGTGCGGGTGAGCGAGATCTCGCCGGGCCGGGTCGAGACCGGCGCGCATCTTGCCCTGGTAGAAGACCCCGAGGAGGGCCGGCGCCGCTTCTATGACGCCTTCGATTGCTTGCAGCCCGACGACATCGCCGAGGCCGTGATGTTCGTGCTGGGCGCACCGCAGCGCATGGATGTGAGCTACATGGAGATCGTGCCGACGGACCAGTCCTACGGCGGGTCGCAATTCCATCCGCGAGAGCGCTAACCTCCGAAGAGGCGCTTCATGAACGACGGCCTGTTCGTAAGGGCAGGTGGCTCCGCAGGGGCGGTCGCAGTGCGGCGCTGCAGGGCGATATCGCAATAGAGATGCTGATCGAGCGCAAATCCGACGACCTGCCAGCCGTGGTTGACCACCATGTCGTTGACGACCGGAACGATGGCGTAGTTGGCGTGGTTGTGGTCGATCAGCATGTAGTCGTTGAACACCAGGAAACCCGCATCCTTCACCATTTCGGCGCCGAGCTCGGCGTCGGAGCTGACGAACTCGTAATAGTGGTTGCCGTCGACATAGACCAGGTCGAAGGAACGGTCGGCGAAGGGGCGCAGCGTTTGCCTGCTGTCGCCTTCGACGATGGTGACATCGGCGGCAAACGCGGCCATTTCCCGCTCGTAGAACTGCCGATGCGTCAGGCCGTCGAACAACTGACGGCCGGTCATGCCGTTCCAGTTAGTCTCGAGATGACCGGTGAAGATGTCGAAGGCCACGAACCGGCTGGGCTTCAGCAGGTCGACCAGGACTTTTGAGAAGGCGGCGCGCCAGACGCCGATCTCCGCCACCCGGCCGCCCCTGGCGATGGGCAGGCCGGCGATCTGGTCGTGGCGATTGGCGAACAACCTGGCGCCCTGGACGTGCTCGGCCGCAAGTGCCGGATAGGGTGGCCAACGTTCGTCCACGACGTCCTTCTCAGGAATCGGCGGTGAAGCCGATCTTCTTCACGATCGGACCCCAGCGGTCGTAACTCTCCTTCAACAGCGCCGCGAGCTCCTGCGCTGTGGACGACTTCGCCTCGAGGCCCATCACGGCGAGGCCGTCGATGACGTCCTTCTGGGCGAGCGCGGCGCGCAGCGCGCCGTTGGCCCGCTCGACCACCGGCGCCGGCGTGCCGCCCGGCGCGAAGAAGCCGAACCATTCGGAGAAGACGAGGTCCTTGTAGCCCTGCTCGGCGAAGGTCGGGACGTTGGGTGCAAAACGGCTGCGCGTGGCGCCCGAGACGCCGAGAAAGCGGATCTTGCCGGCATTGGCCTGCTGCGTGAACTCGCCGATAGGCGCCGAGACCGCCTGGATCTGGCCCGCGACGAGGTCCTGCACCGCAGGCGCCGAGCCGCGATAGGGCACGTGTTTCAGCTCGATGCCGCCTGCCTGACCCAGCAGGACGCCGATGAAGTGCGGCACCGAGCCCGCCGCCGGCGAGCCATAGTTGGCCTTGTCCGGGTTGGCTTTGCACCAGGCCAGAAACTCCGGAATGTTCTTCACGTTGTCGGGCACGGCCGGACCGACGCAGAAGCCGAAATCGAAGGTGCAGGCCTGCGACACGGCGGTGACGTCGGTGAAGGCGTTGTAGGCCAGGTTCTTGTAGATGTGCGGATAGATCATCAGCATCGAGGCCGGCGTCTGCAGGAGGATGCTGCCGTCGATCGGCGCGCCCTTCATCGACTGGACCGCGATCTGGCCGCCCGCGCCCGGCTTGTTCTCGACCAGTGCGCTCTTGGTGTAGGTGCCACCCCGCAGGTTCTCGGCGACGCGGCGGCAGAGCGTGTCGGACGTGCCGCCGGGTGGGAAGCCGGTGATGATCTTGACGGTGTCGAGCGGCTGGCCGCCTTGCGCGCCGGCACGGCTGACCGGCAGGCCGAGGACGGCAAGAGTGGCGGTGGAAGCGCCGACGAAACGACGACGATTGAAGCTCATGTTTGCCCCCCAAAC
>DATGZZ010000730.1:0-7933 GCA_035296945.1 Reyranella sp. | reverse complement strand
TTCGGCGGACCCTGCGACGGCGATTTGATCGAGTGCATTTATCATCCGGCACCGGTCTACCACACGGGACAGGAGCTGCCCAAAGCCGGTATCATTGCCCATCGGAAGTCAACTCAACGCGTAGAGGTAAGAAGAGCGCAGAAAAAATCGAGGAGGAGCCCATGACACGCGTCCATCGGATCACGCGTCGCCGAGCGTTGAAGGTCACGGCCGGTGCCGTCGGCGCGACTTTGCCGCTGGTGCATGTCCAGTCAGCAAGCGCTGCCGGCAAACTGACGATGGGAGTCTGGGATCACTGGGTCCCGGCGGCCAATCCGGTGCTGAAGGGCCTGGTCGGCGAATGGGCCGCCAAGAACAAGGTCGAGGTGACGATCGACTTCATCGCCTCCGCCGGCAACAAGATGATTCTGACGCAGGCTGCCGAGGCGCAGGCGCGCAGCGGACACGACATCCTTGCCTTCGACCAATGGGCGTCACACCAGTACGGCGACAAGCTCGTGCCCGTGAACGACGTCATGGATGGGCTGATCAAGCAGCACGGGCCGGTGAGCAAGGCCGTGGAATATCTCGGCGTGGCGGATGGCAAATGGCTGGGCGTGCCGGTCGCCTGGGGCTCCGCTCCGCTGCCGCCCTGCGCGCGCATCTCCATGCTCAAGAACTTTACCGGCGAGGACGTGACCGAGTGGTACCCGGCCAACGACGTGAAGACCAAGGGTGCAGCCGAGTGGACCTACGAAAAGCAGCTGAAGATGGCCGAGCAGTGCCACAAGGCGGGCCACCTGTTCGCGTTTGGCTGCGGCGCCAACAGCACGGACGCGAACCAGACCTGGGGTGCGACGTTCGGGGCGTTCGGGGCGCATCTCGTGGACGGCAAGGGCAACATCACCGTCGATTCCGATCCGGTCCGCGAGGTGCTCGACTACGTCAAGCGCTTCGTCCCCTACCTGCCGCGCGAGACGATTGCCTACGACGACGCGTCCAACAACAAGGCCTTCGTTTCCGGCTCGGCGGCGCTGATCTGGAACCCGCCCAGTGCCTGGGCCGTGGCCAAGCGCGATGCGCCCGCCATCGCGGCCGACACCTGGCACTTTCCAAATCCCAGGGGCAAGGCGGGTCGACTCGTGCCTCATCGCCCGTATTTCTGGGGCATCTGGCAATGGGCGCAGAACAAGTCGGCGGCCAAGGACCTGATGGCCTTCGTCAGCCAGCGCGACATCGTCACCAAGCTCAGCGTTCCGGCGGCGGGCTATGACATCCCGCCCTTCCTGTCGATGGCGGATCTGCCGGTCTGGGCAGAGATCGAGCCGCCGAAGGGCACGCTCTACAACTATCCTCTGCGCCCTCACCACGATGGCGAGTACTACATCGTCGGCTCGAGCGCGCCGCCGGACATCGGGGTGCAGATCTGGAGCCACTACATGATCCCGGGGATGGTGGCCCGCATCGTGTCCGGTCATACTGAGAAGAAGGTGATCGATTGGGCGAAAGCGGAACTCGAGGGCATTCGCCGCTGAACACTACGGGAGAGAATTTCATGTCGACGAATGAGCTGACGCCGGGACTGAAAGCGGAGATCGTCACGACAGTCGACGACAAGCTGGTGGTCAAGCACATGGGGGGCGAGGGCGTGCTGTCCACGCCCAACATGATCGGCCTGATGGAGCGGGCCGGCATCGAGGCCGTGCAATCGCATCTTCCGCCGGGCCACACCACCGTCGGCTTCGAAGTGCACGTAAAGCACTTCGGCGCCACGCCGAAAGGCAAGAAGGTGACGGTACGGGCCGAGCTGCTCGAGGTCGACGGCCGGAAACTCCGCTTCAAGGTCGAGGCGCACGACGAGGACAAGAAGGTCGGCGAAGGAACGCATCGCCGCGCCGTCATCGCCATTCAACGCAAGGAGTGACTCGCGGTCGGCTACCCGATCCGCTTGAGCTCCTTCTTGTACTGGATGCCGCGCCGGACATAGTCCGCGGCGCTCACGCGCATGCGCATCAGGTTGTCCTCGGTCACCTCGCGCACCGCCTTGGCCGGCGCGCCGAAGATCACCGCGCGGTCGGGGAAGTTCTTGTTCTCGGTGAGGACAGCTCCGGCGCCGACCAGGCAATCCTTGCCGACCACCGTATTGTTGAGCACCACGGCCTGGATGCCGATCAGGGTGCCGTCGCCGACCGTGCAGCCATGCAGCATCACCTGGTGGCCCACCGTCACGCCCTTGCCGAGCGTGAGCGGCAGCCCGGGGTCGGTGTGCAGGACGCAGCCCTCCTGGATGTTGCTGTCGTCGCCGATCACGACCGGCTCGTTGTCGCCGCGTATCACGGCGCCGGACATGACGGTCACCCGCTCGCCCAGGGTCACCTGCCCGATGATCGTCGCTTCCGGCGCGATGTAGCAGGAGGCGGGAATGACCGGGACGAGGTCGCCGAGCTGATAAATGGGCATTTTGTGGAAACTTCCTCTGTGCTTCGACTGCTCACCTACACCACTTGTGGCATGGCGTCTTGGTCCTGCCGATGCGCCTGATCGGCCCGCGGCAAGTGCATCTCTCTGCATGCCTGACCTCCCTTGGCCGTATCGCACATCGAGGTGGGGCCCCTTTCGCCACCCTGCCATCAACGCCTAAGCTCGCGGGAACATCAGTCGGTCACTAGGGGGAAACATGAGCGAAGTCGACGGCGCTACCCTGATCGCGCGGAGCCTCAAACAGCAAGGTATCGATCATCTGTTCGGGGTTGTCGGGTTTCCGATCACCGCGATCGCCGCAGCCGCGCAGAAGGAAGGCGTCGCCTACCTCGGCATGCGCAACGAGCAGAGCGCCGCCTACGCGGCGGCGGCCTACGGCTATCTCACGGGCCGCCCCGGCGCCGCCGTCGTCGTCACCGGCCCCGGCGTGGTGCACGGTCTTTCGGGTCTCGCCAATGCCCAGCAGAATTGCTGGCCCATGATCCTGATCGGCGGCGCATCGGAAACCTATCGCGGCGGCATGGGTGCATTCCAGGAAGAGCGGCAGGTGCTGATCGCCTCGCCGTTCTGCAAGTTCGCGCACGGCATCGAGAGCGTGGGCCGCATCCCCTTCTATGTCGAGATGGCGACCCGCAACGCGATCTACGGCCGCCCCGGCGCCACCTATCTCGACATGCCCGACGACATCATCCGGGGCACCTGCGAGCTCGACAAGATTTCCCAAGCCGAGCGCGTGCCCGAAGCGCCGCGCACGGTGGCCCCGGCGGAGAACGTCGAGGCGGCGCTGAACCTGCTCGAAAAGGCCCAGCGGCCGCTCGTCATCCTCGGCAAGGGCATGGCGTGGTCGCGCGGCGAAGACGAAGTCCGCGCCTTCATCGAGCGCACGCAGGTGCCGTTCGTGCGCTCGCCGATGGGCAAGGGCGTGATGCCGGACGACCATCCGCTGTCGGCCGGGGCGGCGCGCACCCTGGCGCTGCAGCAGGCCGACGTCATCTTCCTGATGGGCGCGCGGCTGAACTGGATCTTCCACTTCGGCCTGCCGCCGCGCTACGCCAAGGACGTCAAGATCATCCAGCTCGACATCTCGCCCGAGGAGATCGGCCACAACAAGCCGACGGAGGTGGCGCTGGTCGGCGACGGCAAGGCCATCATGGCGCAGGTCAACAAGGCGCTGGCCAACCGCCAGTGGTTCCATCCCAAGGACACGCCGTGGCGCCAGGCGTTGACGAAGAAGGCGGCCGAAAATGCCGCGACGATCAAGCCGCAGATCGACGACGACCAGGGACCGGCCGGCTATTATCGGGCATTGCGCGACGTCGCCGCCTGGATGCCGAAGAACGCGATCCTGAGCGCCGAGGGCGCCGGCACCATGGATATCGGACTCACGCAGTTGCCGAGTTCTAACGCCCGTTCAGTCCTCAACGCCGGCACCTACGGCACGATGGGCGTCGGCCTCGGCCAGGCCATCGCCGCCGCCGTGTCGGATCCCAGCCGGCCGGTCGTCCATCTTTCGGGCGATTCGGCGATCGGATTCTCCGGCATGGAGATGGAGACGCTGGTTCGCTACAACCTGCCGGTCAAGATCGTGGTGCTGAACAACGGCGGCATCGGCCCCGGCATGCCGGAGATCCCGGAAAACCCGATGTTCAACCTGAAGCCCAACGCGCTGATCTACGGCGCGCGCTATGACAAGGTGATGGAGGCCTTCGGCGGCAAGGGCCTGTTCGTCAAGGAGCCGAAGGACATACGCAAAGCCCTCGACGAGGCGATGGCGTTCCCGGGCCCCGCCCTGGTCAACGTCGTGCTCTCGCAGGGCTCGACCCGAAAGGCGCAGCAGTTCGCCTGGCATAGCTGATGGAGTGAGACAACAAAGGGCCGGCCCATTCCCGGCACGGCCCCGATCGGAGGGATCGCCATGCAGGATCAGGTAAGGCAGCAGGAGATCGCGACCGAAACGCCGGCGCCGGCGCTCAAGGGCATCAAGGTCCTCGACCTCACGCAATTCGAGGCGGGACCGTCATGCACCGAGGCGCTGGCCTGGCTCGGCGCCGACGTCGTCAAGGTGGAGGAGCCCAATCGCGGCGAGCCGGGGCGCTGGGGATCGAGCGATCGTCCCGATGCCGATTCGCACTATTTCATCTACTACAATCTCAACAAGCGCAGCGTTACCTGCAACCTAAAGAGCGACGAGGGCAAGGCGCTGCTGCGGCGGATGATCGCCAAGGCCGATGTCGTGATCGAGAACATGGCGCCGGGCACGTTCGCGCGCCTAGGCTTCGACTATCCGCGGCTGAGCGCGATCAATCCGCGATTGATCTTCGCCCAGGTCAAGGGCTTCGCGCCGGAAAGCCCGCACGCGGACTATCTGTCGTTCGACATGATTGCCCAGGCGATGGGCGGCACGATGGGCGTGAACGGCCATCCCGGCCAGCCGCCGGTGCGGCCGGGCCCGACCATCGGCGACACCGGCACCGGCATGCTGTGCGCCATCGGCATCCTGGGCGCGCTCTACCAGCGCATGACGACCGGGCGCGGCCAGCACATCCAGATCGCCATGCGCGATGCGATGTTGAACTACTGCCGCACGCCGATGAGCCGCCAGGCCGGCATGACCGACCAGCTGCCGCGCGGCGGCAACACGGTGCCGGGGACCGCGCCGGGCGGCCTGTACAAATGCGCGCCGGGAGGGCTCGATGACCTGTGCTACATCTTCGCCTCGCGCGGCAACGAGGAGCATTGGCGCCGCCTGGTGAAGGCGATCGGCCGCGAGGATCTTTTAGACGATCCGCGCATGGCCGACCCCACCACCCGCGGCCAGAACCGCGAGCTCGTCGATGCGGCGATCAACGAATGGACGTCCAAGCGCACCAAGCAGGAGGTGACGCGCATCATCGCCGGCGCCGGCGTTCCTTGCGGCGCCGTCATGACCACGCTCGAGCTGCTGCACGACCCGGACTTGCATGCGCGCGGCATGATGCAGAAGATCGAGCATCCGATCCGCGGGACGGTCACCGTGCCGGGCTGGCCGCTTCGGATGTCGGATACCAAGGTGCCGCTGAAATGCGCGCCGGCCCTCGGCCAGGATTGCGAGGCGATCTACGGCGAGTGGCTGGGCTGCTCGGCCGATGAGGTGAAAGGCATGCGGCAGGCCAAGGTGATCTGAGGAGCGTTATCGCGATCACGGCGGGCCTTCCGTTTACGTAAAGCATCATTGACGTTTACGTAAACGTCAACTATGACGACTCCATCATGCCCGTCGCCGCCCCTCCGGCCGCTTCTGCGGCCAAGAGCACCGCATCGCGCGACAGCCAGCGCATCTACAGCATCGCCGAGCTCAGCCGCGAGTTCGCGATCACGCCGCGCACCATCCGCTTCTACGAAGACGAAGGCCTGATCAAGCCGCGCCGCCAAGGCATGACCCGGCTGTACAGCGCCGGCGATCGCACGCGCCTCGGCTGGATCCTGCGCGGCAAGCGGCTGGGCTTCGCGCTGGCTGAGATCCGCGAGCTGCTCGATCTCTACCAGGTCGACCGCACCGGCGTGCAGCAGCTGCGCGAGCTGTTGCGCCGCAGCCGGCTGCACATCGAGGATCTCGAAAGAAAGCGTCGTGATCTCGACGCCCATATCGGAGAGTTCAAGGAAGTGGAGACGCAGGTGAGCGCCGAACTCCGGCAGCGCGGCGTCGATCCGGACAGCGACTAGCCAGGAGGAAACGATGGCCGTCTACAAGGCGCCGCTGAAAGACATCAACTTCGTGCTGAACGAAGTGCTGGACGTTTCCAGCCTGTCGAAGCTGCCGGGCTATCAGGACGCCACGCCGGACACGATCCAGGCGATCCTCGAGGAAGCGGCCAAGCTCTGCGAGAACGTGCTGTTCCCGCTCAATCGCTCGGGCGACGAGGAGGGCTGCACCTACGAGAACGGCGTCGTGCGCACGCCCAAGGGTTTCAAGCACGCCTACGACATGTTCCGCGAGGGCGGCTGGACCGCCATGACCTGCGCCCCCGAGTATGGCGGCCAGGGCCTGCCGGCGACGGTGGGCTTTGCCGTGCAGGAGATGTTCACGGCGTCGAACCAGGCCTTCGCCATGTATCCCGGCCTCAGCCACGGCGCCTACGAGGCGCTGTCGCGCCACGGCTCGGACGAGCTCAAGAAGAAGTACCTGCCCAAGCTCACCGACGGCACCTGGACCGGCACGATGTGCCTGACCGAGCCCCATTGCGGCACCGACCTCGGCATGCTGCGCACCAAGGCCGAGCTGCAGGCCGACGGCAGCTACTCGATCACCGGCACCAAGATCTTCATCTCCGCGGGCGAGCACGATCTGGCCGAGAACATCCTTCACCTGGTGCTGGCGCGGCTGCCGGATGCGCCGGGCGGCACCAAGGGCATCTCGCTGTTCCTGGTGCCGAAGTTCATTCCCAAGGCCGACGGCAGCGTCGGCGAGCGCAACGGCATCCGTTGCGGCGCCATCGAGCACAAGATGGGCATCAAGGCCAACGCCACCTGCGTCATGAACTTGGACGGCGCCAAGGGCTGGCTGGTCGGCGAGCTCAACCGGGGCATGCCGGCGATGTTCGTGATGATGAACGCCGCCCGTTTGGGCGTCGGCATGCAGGGGCTGGGCATCGCCGAGACCTCGTACCAGAGCGCCGTCGCCTATGCGCGCGACCGTATCCAGGGCCGCTCGCTGACCGGGCCGAAGAACGCCAACGGGCCGGCCGATCCGATCATCGTGCATCCCGACGTGCGGCGCATGCTGATGATCCAGAAGTCGTTCACCGAGGCCGCCCGCGCCTTGTCGCTGTGGGTCGGCATGCTGATCGACGAGGCGCACAGTCATCCCGACGCCGCCAAGCGCGAGGCGGCCGACGATCTGGTGCAGATGCTGACGCCGATCATCAAGGCGTACTTCACCGACATGGGCAGCGAGTGCGCCAATCTCGCGGTGCAGACCTACGGCGGCCACGGCTTCATCCGCGAGAACGGCGTCGAGCAGTTCGTGCGCGACGCCCGCATCACCCAGCTTTACGAGGGCACCAACGGCATCCAGGCGCTCGACCTGATCGGCCGCAAGCTGCCGATGAAGGGCGGCCAGGCGGCGCAGCGGCTGCTCGGCGAGATGTCGGGCTTCGTCGCCCAGCACAAGGCCGACGACAAGATGAAGGAGTTCGTCGAGCCGCTCGAGAAGGCGCTGGGCCGCGTCCAGGACGCCGCGCTCTTCGTGATGCAGAACGCGATGAAGAACCATGACGAAGCCGGTGCCGCCGCGACCGACCTGCTGCGCCTGATGGCGCTCACCGCCATGACCTTCATGTGGGGCCGCATCGCCGTCGCCGCCCACAAAGGGCTGGCGGCCGGCAACGACAACGCCTTCTACGAGGCCAAGCTCAACACCGCGCGCTTCTACATCGCCCGCGTGCTGCCGCAGACGACCTCGCTCAACCATCAGATCAAGGCGGGTGCGGCGACC
>DATGZZ010000729.1:0-3937 GCA_035296945.1 Reyranella sp. | reverse complement strand
CTCGGCGTCGGCGATCATCGCCTCGTCCTTCTCGGCCTCGGCCATCTCGATCAGGCCGGTGCTGTCGTCGACGGTGGCGCGCAGCCGCTTGATGGTGGCGATCGCGGCCTCGAGGCGGGTGCGCTCCTGCATCACCGCCTGGGCCTGCTTCTGGTCGTTCCACAGCGCCGGATCCTCGGCGCGCGCGTTCAGCTCATCGAGACGTACGACAGCCCTGTCGTAGTCAAAGACGCCTCCTCAGGAGCGCCAGCGACTCCTCGATCTCGTTGACCATGGCTTGGGCTTCGGCACGCATCGTTCGACTCTTTGCTGGGAGCTAGTACGTCTCGCCCGTTCCCGAGAGACCCGGGCGCCGGGCGCCGCCCGCCTGTTGCGGGCCGCCGGGGTCTATACCGGACCAGGGCCCCGATCCGTCAAGCAGCGTCTGATTGAAGCCCTCGCTGCCGGGCTCGGTGCCGGGCTTGAAGACCTCGTCGATCGTGCCGCCCTCGTAGGAGAACTTGACCATGCGCAGGCCGGGCGGGATGCGGAACGGCGTCGGCGCCTTGTCCTTGAAGATCTGCTTGGCGATCGCCTCGTAGATCGGCGCGGCATTGCCGCCGCCGGTCTCGGCATTGCCGGGGCCGAGCGTGCGCGGCTCGTCGAAGCCGATATAGATGCCGACGGTGATGTCGGGCGTCGAGCCCAGGAACCAGTTGTCGCGCGCGTCGTTGGTCGTGCCGGTCTTGCCGGCGATCGGCCGGCCAAGCGCGGCCAGGCGGCCCGCGGTGCCACGCGTCGTCACGCCCAGCATCATGTGCACGACCTGATAGACCGACGCCGGATCGTGGAAGGGCTTGCGCGAATCGACGATCTCCGGCGCGGCGAGCTTGCCGGCAGCGGCCTGCTCGCCGCAGCCACGACAGGCGCGCGGCTCATGGCGGTAGACGGTCCTGCCGTTGCGGTCCTGCACGCGGTCGACCAGCGAGGGCGTGATCTCGAGCGCGCCGTTGGCCAGCATGGCGTAGGCCATGGTCATGCGCAGCAAGGTGGTCTCGCCGGCACCCAGCGCCATCGGCAGGTAGGCGCCCATCTGGTCGACGACGCCGAATTCCTTGGCGACCTCGACCACCTTCTTCATGCCGACCTGCTGGGCCATGCGCACGGTCATGAGGTTGCGCGACATCTCCAGGCCGCGCCGCACCGTGGTCGGGCCGAGAAAGTCGCCGCCGTAGTTCTTGGGCGTCCAGACCGGCTGGCCGTAGCCCGGGTCGTAGGAGAATGGCGCGTCGAGCACGATCGAGCCCGGCGTAAAGCCGTTGTCCATGGCCGCGAGATAGACGAACGGCTTGAAGGCCGAGCCCGGCTGGCGCGCCGCCTGGACGGCGCGGTTGAACTGGCTGCGGCCATAGGACCAGCCGCCCGACATGGCGAGCACGCGGCCGGTCTGGGTGTCCATCACCACCACGCCGCCCTCGACATTGGGCACCTGTCGCAGCCCATAGGTCCTGGGCGGATAAGGCTTGGCGTCCTTGCCGGCGGGCTTCTCGACCTTCTCGACCACGATCACGTCGCCGACATTGACGACGTCCTGGGGCCGACGCGGCGGCGCGCCGAGACGCTGCTCGGCCAGGGTCGGGGCGGCCCAGGTCATTTCGGCGAAGGGCACGGTGCCCTCGCCCGCCCCTCCGTCGCTTGAGGGCAGGCCCACGATCTGCACGGCCTGCGGCTCGATCTTGCTGACCACGGCGAGCTGCCACGTCGCCGGGCCGCCCAGCGGCCGGCGCTGGGCGATGCGGGCGAACTCCTCCTCCCACACGCTCATGTCGGGGATCTTGGCGTAGGCTCCGCGCCAGCCATGGCGGCGGTCGTAAGCAATGAGGCCGTCACGCAGGGCGTTGTCGGCGACCGCCTGGATGGCGGGATCGAGCGTGGTCGAGACGGTGAGGCCGCCTTCGTAGAGGCCCTTCTCGCCATAAGCCGCCATCAGGTTGCGGCGCACTTCCTCGGCGAAGAAGTCGGCCTGCACCACCTCGGTGTTGCCGCGGCGACGGTATTGCAGCTTCTCGGCCTTGGCCTGCTGCATCTCGGCCTGGGTGATGTAGCCGTCATCGAGCATGCGGCCCAGCACGTAATCGCGGCGGGCGTAGGCTTCTTTCTCGTTGCGGACGAGATTGTAGCGGTTGGGCGCCTTGGGCAGCGCCGCGAGATAGGCGATCTCCGACAAGGTCAGCTCGTTGAGCGACCGGTCGAAGTAGTTGATGGCCGCCTGGGCGACGCCATAGTTGCCCGAGCCGAGATAGATCTCGTTGAGATAGAGCTCGAGGATGCGCTCCTTGGAGTAGGTCTCCTCGATGCGGAAGGAGAGGATGGCCTCGCGGACCTTGCGCGCCAGGGTCGCCTGGTTGGACAGCAGGAAGTTCTTGGCGACCTGCTGGGTCAGCCCCGAGGCGCCCTCCGGCCGCTTGCCGGGATTGGCGACGTTGGCGATCACCGCCCGCATCACGCCGATGAAGTCGACGCCGGGATGGGAGAAGAAGCGTTGGTCCTCGGCGGCGACGAAGGCTTCCAGCACGCGCTTGGGCATGGCGGCCACCGGCACGAACACGCGCTTCTCGCGCGCATACTCGGCCAGCAGACGGCCGTCGGCGGCATAAAGGCGCGAGGAGATCGCCGGCTGGTAGTCGGCAAGCTGCTTGTGGTCGGGCAGGCCGTGGCTGAAGTGCCAGAACAAGCCTGCCACCGTGCCAGTGCCAACGATCAGAGCGGCCGTCGCAAAGGCCAGCAGGATTTTGAAAAGGTTCAGCACTTTCATTTCTTTACGCGGCCAACCCCAGGGGCAGCAACGGCGAGCTTGAAAGAAAGTTACGCCTTTCTTGTGGCAATTCCGGCACCGAAGTGCGCATCGACCGAAGCCCGCAGCGCCCTGGCCAGGGCGATCTGATGCTGCCGCACCGTCAATAGCTTCTCGTCCTGTGGATTCGAAAGATAACCGAGCTCGACCAGGGCGGCCGGGATTTCGGGCGCGGTGAGGACCGCGAAGCCCGCTTGGCGGTGCGTGCGTGGCAGCAGGCGCACCCCGCCCTTGCCGAAGGTCTGCACGATGGTCTCGGCCAGGCGTCGCGAATCGTTCACCGTGCCGCGCTGGCTCATGGCGACCAGGGTCCGCGCAACATCGTCAGTCTGGCTGCCAAGCCGCATGCCCGCGACGACGCCATCGGCACGGTTCTCACGGGCCGCCAGCGCCGCGGCTTCGCGGTCGCTCGCCTCCTCCGACAGCGTATAGACCGAGGCCCCCCGCACGTCGTTGTCGGGATGGGAATCGGCGTGCAAAGACAAGAACAGATCGGCCTTGGCGGCCTGGGCCCGCGCCACGCGCTCGCGCAAGGCGACGAAACTGTCGGACGCCCGCGTCAGCATCACGCGATAGCGGCCGCCGGCCTGCAGTTCGCGCTGCAGTTCGCGGGCGATCGCCATGACCACGACCTTCTCCTGGGTGCCGCGGACACCCAGCGCGCCGGGATCCCTGCCGCCATGCCCGGGGTCGAGGAAGACCAGCTTGGGCTTGGGCGGCGGCGTCGGCTTGGCGATGGACTTCTTGGCCGGCTGATTGGCCCAGGCTGCGGGCGCGCCAAGGCCAAAGGCGGTCAGGCCGGCGAGCCCGGCAATGATATTTCGGCGATAGGGAGCGGCCATTGAGACAGCCAGCTTTATTAGAGAGGGGCCAATTATTGCTTTTGATATGTTCAACCAAATACAGAAGAATCGAAATAATTTCAAGACAATTCAACTATTTAACAGCCAAAACTCATCCGCCCCAACGTTTTGATTGTGAGCGCCGAGCGAACCCCGTATGTTGGGTTCCGCGAGCAGTCGCCGTCGTTCGAGGCGCCCTCTTTCGGGATGGTGCGCTCCGACGGCAGTCTTCTAAGCCGGGCTGGCGCCCCACGATTTACGG
>DATGZZ010000728.1:0-2085 GCA_035296945.1 Reyranella sp. | reverse complement strand
GGTCTGGGCGACCGGCGTGCCATCCTACATCCTGCCGCCGCCGTCGCGCGTGCTCGCGGTGCTGGTCGAGCGTTCCGATCTCCTGCTCGCCGAAGCCACCTGGACCGCCACCGAGATGGTCCTCGGGCTGCTGCTCGGCCTGTTCCTTGGCGCCGCTCTCGCCATCGTGTTCGCCGCCTCGGCCGGTTGGCGGCGCTGGGCGCTGCCGCTGGTGATCGTCTCGCAGGCGATCCCGGTGATCGCCATCGCCCCGCTGCTCGTGCTTTGGCTCGGCTACGGCATGGCCTCCAAGGTCGCGATGGCGGCCCTGGTGATCTTCTTCCCTGTGGTGAGCGCCCTCTACGACGGCCTGCGGCGCACCAACGAGGGCTGGCTCGATCTCGCCCGCACCATGGATGCCAGCCCGCACGCCGTCCTGCTGCAGATCCGGCTGCCGGCCGCGCTCCCCGCCTTCGCCTCGGGCGCGCGCATCGCCGCCGCCGTGGCGCCGATCGGCGCGGTGATCGGCGAATGGGTCGGCGCCAGCGCCGGCCTCGGCTACCTCATGACGGTGTCCCTGGCGCGCGGGCAGACCGCGCTCGCCTTCGCCGCCCTCGTCGTGCTCTGCCTGCTCGGTCTCGCGCTCTACTACGCGACCGACTGGGCGGCGCGCGTGCTCGTACCCTGGCAATCGCAAGGAGAATGACGATGCGACTTCTTATTCGGCTCATTGCCGCGCTCGCGCTGGTAAGCGTGGCGCTGCCAGCGGCGGCACAGGACAAGGTCCGCCTGCTGCTCGACTGGTTCGTCAATCCCGACCACGCCGCGCTGGTGATCGCCAAGCAGCGCGGCATCTTCACCAAGCACGGGCTCGACGTCGAGCTGATCGCGCCGGCCGATCCCAATGCGCCGCCCAAGCTCGTGGCAGCCGGACAGGCCGAGTACGCCGTGTCCTACCAGCCGACTCTGCAGATGCTGGTGGCCGAAGGTCTGCCGCTGGTCCGCGTCGGCGTGCTGGTCGCCCAGCCGCTCAACTCGCTGGTGGCGCTCGAGGATGGGCCGGTGAAGTCGATCGCCGACTTCAAGGGCCGCAAGATCGGCTACTCGATCGCGGGCTTCGAGGAGGCGCTCCTGGGCGCCATCCTCGAGAAAGCCGGGCTGACCCTGAAGGACGTCACCCTGATCAACATCAACTTCGCCCTGACCACGGCGTTGATGAGCAAGCAGGTCGACGGCGTGATCGGCGCCTTTCGCAATTTCGAGCTGAACGACCTTGCCCTGCACAAGGCCAAGGGCCGCCTGTGGGAGGTCGAAAAAAACGGCGTGCCGACCTATGATGAGCTGGTCCTGCTTGCCAAGCGCGAGACGGTCGACGTGGCGCGCACCAAGAAGCTGCTGGCCGCCATCGCCGAGGCCACGACCTGGCTGAAAGCCAATCCGGACGAGGCGTGGGGCATCTTCTCCAAGTCGGGCAAGGAACTCGATAGCGAGCTGAACAAGCTCGCCTGGAAGGACACGCTGCCTCTGCTGGCGGCCGATCCGACCGCGCTCGACCGCGCGCGTTACACGGCGTTCGCCGATTTTCTGGTGAAGCGCGGCCTGATCAAACAGGCGCCGCCGCTCGACAGCTATTTGCGCGAGATCAAGTAAAGAGCTTCCCTCCCCTTCGCGGATTCCGCGAAGGGGAGGTGTCGGCGTCTTACGCCGACGGAGGGGTCATGGGCCACGGCGTAGTTGTCGCCCATGACCCCTCCGCCCGCTTCGCGGGCACCTCCCCAGCTTCGCTGGGGAGGAAGTCTGATTACGCCGCCCTGATCTCGACGACCTGCAGCCCCTTCTGCCCTTCGGCGATGCGGATCATCACCTTCTGACCGGGCGCCAGCGATTCCATGCCGTGGCGACGCAGCACCGCGGCATGAACGAAGATGTCGCCGTCGGCGGCCTCGCGCGTGACGAAGCCGTAACCGCGTTCGTTGTTGTACCATTTGACCAACGCGGCGATGTACTCGCCCATGGCGATGCCGTCGGGCACCGGCGGCGCCTTGGGCGCCGTCGCTACCGCCGTCGACGAATCGACGTCGAGCACCTTCATGACCTGCCAGCCTT
>DATGZZ010000727.1:0-8125 GCA_035296945.1 Reyranella sp. | reverse complement strand
TATGACCCCTCCGTCCGCTTCGCGGACACCTCCCCACGCGAAGCGTGGGGAGGAAGGGCCACCGTCAGGCGGCGTCCAGCTCATAGGCTGTGTGCAGGGCGCGGACCGCGAGCTCGGTATATTCGGCCGCCACCAGGACGCTGATCTTGATCTCGGAGGTCGAGATCACCTGGATGTTTATCCCCTTGCCGGCAAGGGTCTCGAACATTTTCAGCGCCACGCCGGCATGGCTGCGCATGCCGACGCCGATCACCGAGATCTTGGCGACGTTGATGTCGGATTGCACCTCGGCGAACTTCAGGTCGGCCTTGGCCTTCTGCAGAAGCTCGACGGCGCGCGCCAGGTCGGCGCGCGGCACGGTGAAGGTGATGTCGGTCGAGCTGCCGTCGAGCGAGACGTTCTGCACGATCATGTCGACGTTGACGTTGGCCTGGGCGAGCGGGCCGAAGATCGCCGCGGCCACGCCCGGCCGGTCGGCCACGCGGGTCACCGTGATCTTGGCCTCGTCCTTGGCGAAGGCGATGCCGCTCACGACGGATTTCTCGAGTCCCTGGGCCATGATCTCTTCCTCATCCACAACCATCGTGCCGGGCAGGTCGCTGCCAAGTGCTGCATCGAACGACGACAGGACCTGCACGCGCACGTGATGGTTCATCGCCAGCTCGACCGACCGCGTCTGCAGGACCTTGGAGCCCTGCGATGCCATCTCCAGCATCTCCTCGTAGGTCACCTGGTCGATCTTGCGCGCCTTCTCGACGATCCGGGGATCGGTCGTGTAGACGCCGTCGACGTCGGTGTAGATGTCGCAGCGGTCGGCCTTGAGTGCCGCCGCCAGCGCCACCGCCGAGGTGTCCGAGCCGCCACGACCCAGGGTCGTCACGCGACCTTCCGGCGACACGCCCTGGAAACCCGGCACGATCGGCACCTCGCCCGCTGCCATCGCCTTGGCCATGTCGGCCGTCTCGATGTCGACGATGCGGGCCTTGGCGTGAGCGGCGTCGGTGCGGATCGGGATCTGCCAGGACGCCCACGAGCGCGACTTCACGCCCATCTGCTGCAGCGCCATGGCCAAGAGGCCGATCGTCACCTGCTCGCCGGTCGCCACCACGACGTCGTACTCGCGGGCATCGTGCAGGGGCGCGATCTCGTTGACCCATTTGACGAGCTGGTTGGTGGCGCCGGACATGGCCGAGACCACGACCGCGACCTCGTTGCCGCGATCGACCTCGGCCTTGACCTTGTTGGCGACGTTCTTGATGCGATCTGTGTCGCCAACAGAAGTACCGCCGAATTTGAGAACGATGCGCGCCATGGACCTGCTCGAAAGCGGGGTATAGACACCGAGGGCACTATTCGGGTCAAGGGCAGCGATCATGGGCACTCCGACAAGCGCTCCTGGGCAGACCACCGTCGATCCGGCCGAGATCGAGCGCTTCTCGCGCATCGCCGCCGAGTGGTGGGACCCGGCCGGCAAGTTCGCTCCCCTGCACCGGCTGAACCCTGTGCGCATCGGCTACATCCGCGACCGCGCCGCGGCCCATTGGCAGCGCGATCCGCTGTCGGGCTCGCCGCTCAAGGACCTGTCGCTGCTCGACATCGGCTGCGGCGGCGGGCTTTTGAGCGAACCGATGGCCCGGCTGGGGGCGCACGTGACCGGCGTCGACGCGGCCTCGAAGAACGTCAATGTCGCGGCCCTGCACGCCAAGGGGCAGGCGCTGGCGATCGACTACCGTCAAGGCACGGCCGAGGCGCTGGCCGAATCAGGCGCGCAGTTCGACATCGTACTGGCGCTGGAGATCGTCGAGCATGTCGCCGACGTCGACCTCTTCCTGAGGTCGTGCGGGCGCATGGTGAGGCCGGGCGGCCTGCTGTTCCTGTCGACGCTCAACCGCACCGCCAAGGCCTGGGTGCTCGCCATCGCCGGTGCCGAGTATGTTCTAGGTTGGCTGCCGCGCGGTACGCACGACTGGAAGAAATTCCTGAAGCCGTCGGAGGTCGTGAACGGCCTGCGCGCGGGCGGCATCGAGGCCGAGGAGATCGTGGGCGTGGTCTACAGCCCGCTCAGCCGTGCCTGGTCGCTGAACAAGAGCGACCTCGACGTGAATTACATGCTGTACGGCATTCAAACTCCTCTCCCCCGTTAGGGGGAGAGGTTGGGTGAGGGGGTTGCACGAGCTCTCGATGCCCCCTCACCTAGCCTCTCCCCCTAGCGGGGAGAGGAACTTGAGACGGATTCAATTGCCTCGGGGAATCCACGGCAGGCGGCCGAACTCGATGCCTTCCTCGGCCAGCGCCTCGGCTTCATCATCGCTGGTCTCGCCGTAGATGCCGCGCTTGTCGCTCTCGCCGTAATGGATCTTGCGGGCTTCCTCGGCGAACTTGTCACCGACATGCTCGCAGTTCTTCTCGACCTCGGTGCGGACCTTGATCAGCGCCTCGCGCAGCTCCTTGGGCATGTGACGCGCCAGCGCGGCCATCTGCTGCTGGTCCGGCGTCGGCGCGGGCGGCGTTGCCGGCGCATCGGCCGCCGGCTTCTCGACCTCGACCTTCCGGGCGCCCTTGCCCAGCCGCGGCGCCATCGGCGCGCGCGCGACCTTGGCCTCGCCGCACACGGCGCAGCCGATCAGGGATTTCTTCTCCTGCCGTTCGTAGGTCTTGCTGTCCTTGAACCAGCTTTCGAACTCGTGGCCCTGGGAGCAGCGCAGTCGGTATAGGATCATGAAATTAGGAGGAATTCCGCGTTGGCACTCCCGTCAGGGGAGTGCCAGAGATGATGGGGTGTGATTGTGGCTGACGCAAGGGGGATGCCATCGCCGTGGATCGTGCAGTGGGCCGGGCTGGTCGCCGCCGATGCCACGGTCCTCGACGTCGCCGCGGGCGGCGGCCGGCACACCCGCTTCTTTGCCGACCGCGGCAACAAGGTCGCGGCGATCGATCGCGACATCAGCGCGCTCACCGCTCAGCCGAACCTCGAGATCGTGCAGGCCGATCTCGAGGACGGATCGCCCTGGCCCCTGCCCGGCCGCACCTTCGGCGCCGTGGTCGTCACCAACTACCTGCATCGCCCGCTTTTCCCGGCGCTGTTGGACGCGCTCATGCCGGGCGGCGTGCTCCTCTACGAGACTTTCATGGAAGGCAATGAACGGTTCGGACGGCCGAGTCGGCCGGAGTTCCTGCTGAAGGATGGCGAGTTGCTGGAACTCGTGCGTGGACGCTTTTCCGTCGTCGCCTACGAGGCGCGGCTGGTCAGCGAGCCGAAGATGGCGATGATCCAGCGCATCGCCGCACGAAAGCGCTGACTACTCGGCCGCCTTCGCAACCGCCGGCTTGTGCAGCACGGGCGCGGCGTACTTCCGGTCGTGCGTCAGCGACGGCACCATCTTGCGCGCCTCGGCGATCTTGGCAGGATCGACCCCGGCGATGACGTAGCCCGCCTTCTCGCCGCCGGCATCGGCTAAAACCTCGCCCCACGGGGCCACGGCGATCGAATGGCCGTAGGTCTTGCGGTTGGAGCCCTTGTGCGTGCCGACCTGGGCCGGCGCGAACACGAAGCAGCCGGTCTCGATCGCCCGCGCGCGCATCAGCGTGTGCCAGTGCGCCTGCCCGGTCGGCACCGTGAACGACGAGGGGATCGCCAGCATCGTGGCGCCGGCGTGCGCCAGGTCGCGATAGAGATAGGGGAAGCGCAGGTCGTAGCAGATCGTCATGCCTAAGACGCCCCACGGCGTCTCCGCCAGCACCGACCTCTCGCCCGGCCTGAAGGTCGACGATTCGCGATAGCTCTCGCCGCCGGCCAGCTGGACGTCGAACATGTGGATCTTGTCGTAGCTCGCGACGATGCCGCCTGCCGCATCGATCAGGTAGGAGCGATTGCGGATCTGCTCCTCGCCCGGCACGCGGACATGGATCGACCCCAGCAGGAACCACGCGCCGGTCTCGCGCGCGCTGGCGCGGGCCGCCGCCAGCATGGCGTGGCTTTCCTCGGTCTGCGCTTTCTCGAGCGTCTCGCTGCGATTGGCGCCGATCAGGCCGGTGTTCTCCGGCGTCATGATGAAGTCGGCGCCGGCGTCGCGGGCGAGCCGCGCCTGCTCGCGCACGAAGGCCACGTTCTCGGCCATCTCGTTGCTGACGTTGGTCTGGATCAGGCCGGCCTTGAACGCAGTCGTCATCGGTCGCTCCTCAGCCCGGCTGGGCCAGCAATGGGTCGAGCTTGCCGGCCTGCTCGAGGGCCGAGAGCTCGTCGGAGCCGCCGATATGCTGGCCGTTGATGAAGATCTGCGGCACCGTCGAGCGCTTGGAACGCTCGCGCATCTCGGCCCGCTTCTTCTCGTCCATCATCACGTCCATTTCCTCGTAGGCGGCGCCCTTCCTGTCGAGCAGGCCCTTGGCCCGCGCGCAGTAGCCGCAGAACGGCGTGGTGTAGATCTCGATCCTGGCCATGACCAACCTCTTTGACCGACTATACCGCCGGCCGGACAACCCGCGCCAGCGTCAGGACGTCAACGTGCCGGGCGCCGCCGCGCTGCAGAACGCGCACGCAGGCCTCGACCGTGGCGCCCGTTGTCAGGACGTCGTCGATCAGGAGCACGGATTTTCCCGCAACCATCGCGGCCCAGCGCGGATTGAGGTCGAAGGCCTGCCGGACATTGTCGTGGCGTTGCTTGGCGGCCAGTCCGGTCTGCGAGCCGGTCCAGCGCCGGCGCCGCATCAGGTCGGGGACCAGCCGCCCTCGCGTCGACGGCGCCGCCGCGATGGCGATGCGGGCCAGGAGCTGGGCCTGGTTGTAGCGCCGCGTGAACAGCCGGCGCCAGTGCAGCGGCACCGGCGCCACCAGGTCGGCGTCGGCCAGCAAGTCGGCGCCGGCGCGCGCCATCCAGGCGCCGCAGGCGCGGGCGATGTCGGTCCGGTCGCCATGCTTGAACGGCAGCACCAGCTTGCGGCTCTTGTCGTCGTAGATCAGGGCGGCACGCGCCCGCCGATAGCGCGATGGCCGCGCCGCGCAGGCGCCGCACAACGCATCCCCGCCAACCTGTTGAACGAAGGGATAGGCACAGCGCGCGCAGTAGGGCGGCGCGATGAAGGCGAAGCCCGGCCAGCAGGCGGCGCAGAGACCACCCGCCGTCTCGACGATTTCGCCGCAGCTCAGGCAGAGCGGCGGCAGCACGGCGTCGAGCATCGTGCGCCCGGCATGCGCCCAAAAGCGTCCCAGACCAGTGGACAACATCATTCCCATTGGGCCGGCCAAATGCGCCCACAGGATGGCGGGGCCTACCGGCCGCGCCGCTTTGGCCTTACATACGCGGTGTGACGGGCCTCGACCCTCTGCTGGTTTTCGACCGCGCCGTGCTGCGCCGGCGGCGCGAGCGCGCGGCGCGTGATTGGCAGCCGCGCGCCTTCCTCAAGCGCGAGATCGCGAGCCGCCTGGTCGAACGTCTCGACGACGTGCGCCGGACCTTTGCCCATGCGCTCGATCTCGGCTCGCACGGCGACGAGTTCGCCGCGGCACTGGCCGACCGCAAGACCGTCGGCTGGCTGGTGCGCGCCGATCTCGGTCACGGCTTCGCCCGGCTGGCGCGCGGCCCGGCGATCGTGGCCGACGAGGAATTCCTGCCCTTCGCGCCCAAGAGCTTCGACCTGGTCGTGAGCGCCATGGACCTCCATTGGGTCAACGACCTGCCGGGCACCCTGGTGCAGATCCAGCGCATCCTGCGCCCCGACGGCCTGCTGCTGGGCGCCATGCTGGGCGGTGCCACGCTGTGGCAGCTGCGCCAGGCCCTGACCGCGGCCGAAAGCGAGGTCGAGGGCGGCCTGAGCCCGCGCGTCTCGCCTTTCGCCGATCTGCGCGACGCGGCGGGCCTGCTGCAGCGCGCGGGCTTCGCCCTGCCGGTGGCCGACAGCGAGACCATCGAGGTCGAATACGCCAATGCGCTCTCCCTGATGCGCGACCTCGGCGCCATGGGCGAGAGCAACCTGGTGGTCGAGCGCCGGCGCGGCCTGGCGCGGCGGGCCACGCTCCTGCGCGCGGCGGAGATCTACGGCGAGCGCTTCGCCCTGCCGAGCGGCCGCGTCGCGGCGAGCTTCGAGGTGCTTTTCCTGCATGGCTGGGCGCCACACGAGTCACAGCCCAAGCCGCTCCGCCCGGGCAGCGCGGCGCAGCGGCTGGCCGACGCGCTCGGCACCGCCGAGCAAAGCGCCGGCGAAAAAGCGGGGCGAGGCTAGATCGTGCGACTGTCGCTGAGCCAAGTCCTGTCGGAGAGCTTCGGCTTCTTCTTCGCCAACACCCGGCTGTTCTTCCACCTCGTCACCATTCCCTGGATCATGTCGATCGTCATCCGCATCGTCGGCGGCCTGGTCTCCGAATCGCCGATCGCGGCCATGGTCGAGAAGGCCGTCGATGTCGTGCCGACGACGATGTTCATGGTCGCCTGGCAGCGGCTCGTGCTGCTGGGACCGCACCGCATCGACGGGCTGCCGGGCCTCACCTGGTCGTCGCGCGAGACGGCCTGGCTCGGGCATCTGCTCAAGGTGGCCGGCATGACCTTCGTGCTGATGGCCATCTTCATGGTCACGGTCGGCCCGATGGATCCGCGCGCCCTTCAGGCCGGCGCCGCCATCGACCCGGACACCGCCCGGCGATACGCCCTGGCCGGTCCGCTCGCCCTGGGCTTCATCGTGTCGCTGCTGCTGGCCCTGCGCGTGAGCTATGGCCTCGCCGCCACCGCCGTCGATGTTCCCTTCTCGCCGCGCTTTTCCTGGGTGCACAGCCGGGGCAATGCCTGGCCGATCATCGGCGCCCTGTTCGTCATCTATTTCGGTGGCGCCTTCGTCACCGCCGTGGCCGCGCTGCTGACCCACGGCATCATGCGCGGCGTGCTGCAGGCCGACGAGGCCGCCGCGGTGGTGAGCTGGACGGTGGCCATCCTGGTGGCTTACGGCGTGACCGCAATCACAGCGACGATGCAGGCGGTCATCTTCCGCCGCCTGTTCGCCTGGCGCGAAGGCGTCGGGCTACCGGCAGTCACCGAGTCTTAGAGCGCGCCATTCCTCGCAACTCATGTTCCTCTCCCCCGCTAGGGGGAGAGGAGCATGAATGCTTGGCGAGGAGGCCGGTCACAGAAGGTCGCGCAGCAGTCCGATCAGCGGCAGGTCGGCGGGCGGCATCGGATAGCGGGCGAGCTCCATCGGCGCGACCCACTTCAGCGCCTGGCCTTCATGCGGCTGCGGCGTGCCGTTCCATTTGCGGCAGGCGAAGACCGGCATCAGCAGGTGAAACGTCTCGTAGCCGTGGCTCGCAAAGGCGATCGGCGCCAGGCAGCTCGTCGCCGTCTCGATGCCGAGCTCCTCGCTGAGCTCGCGCACCAGCGCCTCCTCGGGCGTCTCGCCGGGATCGACCTTGCCGCCGGGGAACTCCCAGAGCCCGGCCATCGACTTGCCCTCGGGCCGCTGGGCGATCAGCACGCGGCCATCGACGTCGACCAGCGCCACCGCGGCAACCAGGACCAGCGGCCGCTCGCCGAGGGGCGGCGGGCCGCCCGGGCACTCCTCGTCGAACGATCTGCTCAAAAGCGGGGGCTCAAGAACGATAGCTGCCGTTGATGTCGATGTAGCCGTGCGTCAGATCGCAGGTCCAGACCGTGGCGCGGCCGCGGCCGATGCCGAGATCGATGTCGATCACGATGTCGGTGCCCTTGATGTGCTTGGCGACCGGCGTCTCGTCGTAGTTGGGCACGACCTGGCCGCCGTCGGTGATCTTCACCCCGCCGATCGAGATCCTGAGCTTGTCGCGGTCGGCCCGCTCGCCCGACTTGCCGACGGCCATGACGATGCGGCCCCAGTTGGCGTCCTCGCCGGCGATCGCCGTCTTGACCAGCGGCGAGTTGGCGACCGAGAGCCCGATCTTGCGCGCAGCCCCATTGGACGAGGCGCCGCCGACATTGATGGTCACGAACTTGGTGGCGCCCTCGCCGTCACGCGCGAGCAGCTGGGCGAGGTCGATCAACACCTCGTCGAGCGCGCGCCTGAAGTCGACCAGGACAGGATCGTCGGCTTCCTCGATCGGCGCGTGCCGGGCAGCACCCGTGGCGACCATCAGCAGCGTGTCGCTGGTCGAGGTGTCGCCGTCGAC
>DATGZZ010000726.1:0-2843 GCA_035296945.1 Reyranella sp. | reverse complement strand
GGGCGGGCCGATGATGGCGATGTGCAGGCCGTCGCGCAGGCGCTCGCCGCGCCGATCGTCGAGATGGGCCGCGATCTCGGCCTGCAGGCGCGTGATGCCGGCATGGACCTCGTCGGCGATGCCGGCCGGCAGGTCCTCGTCGGGAAAGTCGATGGCCGCTTCGAGATGGGCCAGCGTGCGCAGGCCAAGCGTGCGCCAGTCCTCGTAGAGGCGATGCAGCGCGCCATCCATCTGCTGGAGCGCCTGGCGGCGCTGCTGGTCGGTCTCGGCGGCGACCAGGTCGGCGATGGCCTCGGCCTTGGTGAGGTCGAGCTTGCCGTTCTCGAAGGCGCGGCGCGTGAACTCGCCAGGCTCGGCCATGCGGCAGAAGCCGAGCTTGGCGATCGCCTCCAGTGCGCCGGCGACCACGGCGCGGCCACCGTGCAGGTGCAGCTCGGCCATCGTCTCGCCGGTCTCGCTGTTGGGCGCCTCGAACCACACGGCCAGGCCGCGGTCGATGGTCTCGCCGCTCATGGGATCGTACAGGCTGCGCACCGCCATGCGCCGCGGCTCGGGCAGCGCCGGATCGCGCGCCGAATGGCCGCGCTCGAAGGCGCGCCGCTCGGTGAGGAAGATCAGCGCCTCGGCCGCCCGCGGCCCGCTGAGGCGAATGACCGAGATCGCCCCGGGATGCGCCCGCGACGGCACCGGCGTGCCCAGCGCGTAGATCGTGGCCTCGTCCATCAGGTGCGGCGCGGCTGACCGGCCGGCGGACGGGTGGTCGGCGTCGGCGTCGCCCCGGGCGGCGGCCGCGCCATCACCTTGTCGGCGATCTTGTCGTACAGCGCCTCGGGGATCAGCCGGCGCTCGACCAGGTCGGTCTTGGCCTTGAACGGCCGGGCGCGGATGATGGCGTCGGCCCGCACCTCGCCGATGCCTTCCAGGGTCATGAGATCGTCCCGGCTGGCGCTGTTGATGTCGATGAGGCTGGCGGCGGGCGGTGCCGCAGGAGCCGTTCGTGTCTGCGCCAAGGCGTTGGCAGCGCCCATCAGCAGCGCGACGCCAAGTACAAAAGCGCGGCGATTCATGCGGCGGGCGCCGGCTGAATACGCCGCGTTATCTCGCGGCCGCGGTCACGCTCGACGACGGCGATGTCGTGCTGCGCCTGCAGGTCCATCCAGAATTGCGGCCGATTGCCGAAATATCGGCCAAGCCTCACAGCAGTGTCGGCGCTGATCGACCGACGGCCGTTCAAAATATCAGTAACGCGACCGGACGGCACGCCGATGGCAATCGCCAGTCGGTTGGCGCTCAAAGCACGAGCGACAAGCTCACGCTTCAGAAGACGTCCAGGATGGGAAATTGGCGGCATGGCTCACCCTTTGTGCCGACGACCTTTCAACGTTGTGCGCAGCACTTCCACAACGACTTGCGCCTTGGGCCAAAATCGAAATCACGGCAGAAACGTACTACGCCATCCATCAACGACAAAAACGCAGTTTGGGCGGGTCGAGGACAAGCTGATCGAAACCGCTCAGCCGTGTGGAACCAATGACAGCACTGCCAGCAGTTGCGTTGGACTCAACAAGCCTTGGTATGACCACGACGGCGACCCGCGATAGGGACCCCCTTCTGGAGCGCCAAAAGTCGCCATAGCGAAACGCGCCTTCACCTGCTGACACGCCGCGATCGCGAATTGCCACTACAGTTATTGACAAGCACGGTGGTTTTAGATAGAGTCCGGCGTCTGTCGCTCTATGCATCGTTTATCCGATCACCACAGCCGGCCGCTGGCCCGGCAAAGCGCGGTGTGCCAGATCGATGGCGACGATGCCGAAGCAATCTCTCGCGGACGAATGGCTATCGAAACTATCGAAATCCCCGAAGGCTCAAGAAAGGCCCAAAATCGCAGCTTTTGCGGGGCCGAATATCGATAGAGGGAAACTATCTTAATTCATCCGAATTCTCGGCCCACCGGCCAACGATCTGCACACCAAGCCGTGAATATTGTGCAGATTAGCCGACGATCTCTTCCCACACGGGCGTTGGCCGCAAGGCGAAGGGCACTTTCCAGCGCTGGAAGTTCGTGCGGTCGATCAGCGCCGCCGGCACCATGATCGAGGCCGCAACCGGCTCACCCCGCAGGTAGCGCAGGGCGGCGTGGGCGGCGATGCCGGCGATGTTGAAGGCGCTGAAGTCGACGCTGGCCTGCATCGTGCCGCGCTCGATGTTGTCGATCGCTTCGGGCAGGCCGTTGACACCTACCACCTTGGCCGTCCGGCCAGCGGCCGCCAACGCCTCCAGGGCGCCGAAGGCCATGACGTCGTTCGACGTCCAGACGCCGTCGATCTCCGCATGCTCGGCCAGCAGCCGCGCCATTTCCTCGCGTGCCGGCGCTTGCTGGAAATAGCCGACACCGGAGCCCAGGAGCCGGATCGCCGGCGTTTCTGCCAGGGCCTTTTTCAGGCCGACGGTCCGGTCGCGGCTGGTCGGCGCCACCGGCGTGCCCTCGATGGCGACGATCGTGCCTGATCCACCCAAGGCGGCGATCAGGGCCCTGGCCGCGGTATGGCCCACGGCCACGTCATCGGAGCCGACAAAGCTCACAACTTTGCCCTCCATGCGATTGATGCAGGTCACGACCGGGATGCCGGCAGCGGCAAAGCGCGCCAGGTCGGGCACCATCTGCCGGTCGTCCACCGGGACGAACACCACGGCGTCGGGCACGGCGGCCAGCGCCTCGCCGACCAGGGTCTTCTGCTGGCCGACATCGTCGGGCGTCTGGGGCACAAAGTGCATTGTCCGCGCGCCGGCTTCGGCGGCGACACGGTCGGCGGCCAGGCGGGCCGCGGCATAGGCGGGAT
>DATGZZ010000725.1:0-3141 GCA_035296945.1 Reyranella sp. | reverse complement strand
GCTGTCTGGCCCTTGGTGGACAGCCCAATCCCGCTTCCGCTGGCAGGATCCCAGGGCGTTTCCACGCAGGTTCAGGGCAAACCGGACTTCCACGGCGCTTGCGCGGATTATCGTAAGCGTCGCGGCGGCGGCACGGCAGTTTTCGCTCGACAGCCTGAGCACGCTCGGGGTGTGTATTCAGCGGCTCAGCTTGGCCCGGACGGCTGGCGTCGCAGTCGCTTCAGGCGGTGCTTCTGGTATGCGGTGATATCTCGCGCCACCGGGATGCGCGGGTCGAAACGCAGGTGGGTGATCGAGGCGTAGACAGCCTTGTCGTTCGCCGCCGGGACATCGAGCCCGCAGACGATCCCGCCCTCGTCACCGGCATAGTGGACGGCGATGATCGAACAGGCCGCCGAAATTTCCATCCTCGCTTCGGGTGAGCGCAGCGTCACGATGAGTTCCGGCGTCATGCGGGCAGGCACCGGCAGTGCCGCCTGCAACCTGGTGATGAGCCGTTCCACCTGCTCGGGATTGTCTATCATGCCGCTGCGGCGATCGGGACATTGGCGTTGGGCCGCCAGTTCCACGGCAGCAGCGAGCCCAGATCGGTGGCCTTGGTCTGCCCTGAGACGACGCGCTCCAGAACATCTGTGAGCCAGGCCATCGGCTCGACGCCGTTCAGCTTGGCGGTGTGGATGAGCGTCATCGCAATCGCCCAGTGCCGCGCTCCGCCATCGCTTCCGGCGAACAGCGCATTCTTACGAGCAAGGGCAACCGGGCGGATGGCGCGCTCGACCACGTTCGAGTCCATCTCGACCCGCCCATCGTCGAGGAACAGGGTCAGGCCCGGCCAATGCCGCAGGGCGTAGCGGATGGCCTTGGCCAGGTCAGAGGCGGCGGAGACGCGGCCCTGGTGGACCTGCAGCCAGTCATGCAGGGCCTCGACGATGGGTCGACTTCGCGCCTGCCGCGCCTGTCGCCGGTGCTCGGCGGGATGGCCGCGGATCTGGCCCTCGATCGCGTAGAGCGCCTGGATCTGCGCAAGCACCTCGGCCGCGAGCGGCGATTGGGTGGAGGCGTGGAATTCGTGGAAGTACCTCCGCATGTGCGCCCAGCAGAACGCCAGGCCGACCGAGGCGTCGGCGCGGTCGCCCGCCAGACGCTTGAACCCGGGATAGCCATCCACCTGCAGCACGCCCTGGAACGTCGCCAGGTGCCCTGCGGGCCGGATGCCCTTGCGATCCTCGGAGTAGACATAGGCCGCCACCGGGTGCCCAGGGCCGCACCAGGGCCGGTCATCGACCGCATAGCACCAGAGCCGTCCGGTCCTGGTCCGGCCGCGACCCGGGTCCAACACCGGCAGCGTCGTGTCGTCGGCGAACAGCTTGGCCGAGGACAGCGCCGTGCCGACGATCAGGTCATACAGCGGGGTCAGCCACCAGCAGGCCCGGCCGACCCAATTGCTCAGCGTCGAGCGATCGAGCACCACGCCCTGCCGCGCCAGCATCTGCGCCTGGCGGTACAGCGGCAGGCTGTCGCAGAACTTGCTGACCAGCACATGCGCGATCAGCGCCTCGGTCGCCATGCCGCCATCGATCGGCCGCTCCGGCGCGGGCGCCACCACCACGGCACCCTCGCAGGCGCGGCAGGCGTAGCGCGGGCGGCGGGTGACGCGGACCCGCAGCTGGGCGGGCACGATGTCGAGCTGCTCGGTGCGAAGCTCACCGATGGCATGCAGCGCGTCGCCGCAGCAGGGGCAGTCGCGCTGCTCGACGTCGATCAGCACCTCGTCGCGCGGCAGATGGTCCGGCAGGGCGCCGTGGTTGCGCCGGGGTGGTGCCGTACGGCGGCCCTGCCGCGCCTCCGCCGCATCCTGCCCCGCCTGGTTCTCGGCGACGGCCTGCTCGAGATCCTCAAGCCCGAGTTGCAGCTGGTTCGGGCTCAGCTGCTCCGACCGGCGGCCAAACTGCTGGCGCAGCAGGCGCTGGATCAGCAGCCGCAGCTTGTCGTTCTCGGCATGCAGCACGCCGTGCTGATGCGCCGCCACGGTGACCACCTCTCGCAGCATCTGCTGCAGGACGGCGGGATCGTCGGGCAGCGTGTCGAGGTCGATCTGCACGCCGCGATGATGCCGGATGCCGTCGCGTCGGACCTACCGTTTCCAACCGAATCGCGGCGCTGTTACCCAGCCAGTTCCGGCCTGCGGCGCGGCACCGGGGCACGCCATTCGCAGCCGTCGAGCAGCGCCGCCAACTGCGCCGCGGACAAGGCGATGCAGCCTGTCGTCGTGGTCGTCGGCCAGGCGAACTGGCCATGCTCAAGCCGCTTTGTCAGCAGGCACAGGCCAACCTCATCGTGCCAGAGCAGCTTGATCAGCCCGGCCCGGCGGCCGCGAAAGGCATAGACGGCACCGCTGAATGGATCCTCCGCCAGGGCCTGCTGCACCAGCATTGCCAGGCCTGTCATCCCCTTGCGCATGTCGGTCACGCCGCAGGCCAGCCAAATCCGCAATCCGGCAGGCGGGGCGATCATCGGCGACCCAATGCCGCCAGCACGCGGCGTAGCGCCGCCTCGTCCACCGTCGCCCCCACCCGCACCGTCACACCGTCCGGCAGCACGATCTCGATCCGGGCGGAGGTATCGCCTGAGAGCACCGCCAAAGGTGTCGCCTGCGGCATCGGCGGCTCCGCTGCCGCGTCCGCCCCGTCAGGCACCGCGGCGACCGGCACGAAGCTCGGCGGCACAGGCAGCCGCGCCTTGAGCTGGCCTTCCATCATCTGCCGACGCCAGGTGTAGAGAAGCCCACTGCCGATGCCATGCCGCCGTGCCACCGCGATCGGCGAGCCGCCCGGCTCCAGGCTCTCCATGACGATGTCGCGCTTCTGCTCAGACGTCCAAATCCGCCGTCGCTCGCCGCGGGTGATGACCTCGACCGGCGCCTCGCGCACGCTCATACGATTGATCGTATGTGCGTCCTCAGCCTCGATCGGCAGCGTCTGCGTCTTGCCCATGACTGTCTTCGATCACAAGGCTAGCCCGCGCCGCAATGTGCCGTCGCCGCGACGCTTACCGCCGAGGGAGCGACCGATCGCTTGATCCCGAGCCCCCCTTTGGCCCCGGCGGCGTGCTGGTGGGCGCGCACGATGGTGCTGTCGAGGA
>DATGZZ010000724.1:0-5327 GCA_035296945.1 Reyranella sp. | reverse complement strand
TGCGGCGCGGTGGCGGGCGCTGGCCGACATGTCGATCGCCTGCGGCATCATCGAAGCCCACATCTCGCGGCGCGCCGAGCTTCTGAGGTCCGAGGACGAACGGTCGGACGACTTCATCGGCAAGATGAAGGACCGCGAGCTCCGCTGCTTCGCCTCCCTGGAAAGGCGTGTGCCGCACTTCGGCGCCGCGTTTGATCTTGCCCAGATCACGACCGCCGTCGCCTGCGGCTACGAGAGCTGGCGCTACGGCGACGAATGGCGCGGCGTCGCCCCGACGCTGGCGGCGTGGTTCGACGGGGTGGCGCAGCGGCCATCGATGAAGGCCACCGAACCGGCCGAGACACCGCAGGTCTAGAGTAAGCGAAGAGGGCGGCTCGCCATCATGAGCGCCTTGAAAGCACTGCTGGCACTCGCATTCAGCGACACAGGGAATGGTGTCTTTGCCCATTCGGCCCCCAGATATGGGGTCTTCCGGAGCGCCAAAATTCGCAAAGGCGAAACTGGCGATAGTTAACCGAAGTTATTGACTGGAGCTTACCGTAGTTATACAATAGCCCTGTTGCGTTGCGTCCCGCGTCCCCGCTCTTTGCATCGTAGATCTGAAGACCAAAAGGCTGCGGCGGAGACCGCGCGCTGCCCGTCCGGTCGCGTGCTGCCCGGACGGGCCAGCCGGCCTCCGCTCTCCGATGAGGGCGAGTCCAACATCGTAACTATCGAAATTCGAAAGGCGGCTCTGCTGATGGGGCAGTCCGACCGGCTCTAGCCAGCGGCGTTGCCGACGAGCAGCCCGCCCTTCCACTGACGCGCCAGCGCCACGATCGCCACCATGCCAACGGCGCTGACGACGAACATGCCCAAGAACGCCTTTTGTCCGAATTCGCCATACAGCACGCCGGCGATCTGGAAGATCACCGCCTGCGTCGCCCCCGTGCCGATCGCGTAGTAGACGCTCTGACCCAGCGCCGCGCCCGACGCCGGCAGGGCGCGCTGGATAAAGGCCATGGCGCCGAGATGGCAGGCGGCGAAGCTGCCGGCATGCAGCGCCTGCAGCGGCACCAGCGCCCACAGCTCGGTCGTGAAGGCCATGCCGAGCCAGCGCACCATGCCGCAGCCGAGCGCCAGGGCGATCATGCCGCAGACGCCCAGCCGCGCCAGCAGATGGCCGCTGAAGAGCATCAGCACGATCTCGACGGCGACGCTCAGGCCCCACAGCAGGCTGATGGTGACGTCGTCAATGCCGGCGGCGCGCCAAGTCAAGGTGCCGAAGCTGTAGAGCACCGCGTGGCTTGCCTGGCACAAGCCGGTGGCGATCATGAACAGCAGGAAGGGGCGCGACGTCAGCAGGTCGCGGATGCCGAACGGCGCATGCTTCGCCGCGTCCCGATGCTGCGATTCGGCCGGCGGCAGCAGCAGCGCGCATGGCACGAGCAGCACGATGCCCGCGAAACCGACATAGAGCACCCAGGATGGACCGTTGAGGTCGACGGCCGCGCCGCAGATCACGACGCCCAGGATGAAGGCCACCGAGCTCCAGACACGAAGGCTGCCGTAGTTGAAGCCGCGCGCCTTGGTCTCGGTCACCAGGACGCCGTCATAGAGCGCCATGGTCGGCGCCCACACCGCGCCCCACAGCAGGCTGACAAGGAGGATGGCGAGGAAGCCGTGCGAGAACTGGTAGCCGACCATCAGCAGGATGGCGGCGCTCGCCAGCGCCAGGATGAGGCCGCGCGTGCCGCCGATTCGATGCGCCAGCCAGCCGATCATGAGCGTCGAGGCGACGCTCATGATCTGGCGGCTCATGAACAGGGTGCCGATCTCGGCGTCCTCGACTCCGCGGTCGCGCAGCCACACCGGCCAGTAGCTCATGAAGGCACCGGCGGCGAAGAAGTACGCCGCGCCGTAGCTCGAGAGCCGGATGGCAGTGACGAAGCGCGGCATCAGCGTGGCAAGGAAGGCAAGATTGTCATCCCGAGCGAAGCGAGGGACCTTTGCGGGACCGACGAAAGGTCCCTCGCTTCGCTCGGGATGACAGAGGTGCCGGCGTCAGCGGGCGCGCCATCTAAGCCGCGAACTCGCGCCGAACTTGTTCCGAATGCTGGCCCATCGTCGGCACGTCGCCCAGCCGCTCGGGCTCGCCGTTCCAGGACGCGGCGAGCGCCGGCATCGAGACGTCGCCGACGGTCGTGCCGAAGCTGACCCGCCGCAGCTGCGGATGGCTCGACAGGTCGTCGACCGAGCTCACGCGCGCCCAGGCGATCTGCGCGGCGTCGAGCCGGGCCGCGAGCTCGGCGAAGCCCTGGCTGCCAAAGCTCTTCTGGACGATGGCGTTGGTGTCGTCGCGCCGCGCGTTGCGCGCCTTGTTGGTGGCGTAGTCGGGATCCTTCTCCAGGCCCGGCCGGTCGAGCACGCCGTGGCATAGCCGCTCGAACTCGCGGTCGTTCTGGATCGAGATCAGGACCGGCACTTTGTCGGCCGTCTGGTAGACGCCGTAGGGCGCGATGAAGGGATGGGTGAGCCCGAGCCGCGGCCAATCGTAGCCGGAGTAGTCCTTGGCCAGTACTGGCACGGTCATCCACTCCGCCATGGCGGAGAACAGCGAGACCGCGATGGCGCGGCCTTCTCCTGTCTTCTGGCGGGCCAGCAATGCTTCCAGCACGGCGGCGTGGGCGTACATGCCGGTGCCGATGTCGGTGGCCGAGATGCCGACTCGGCCTGGCCCTTCGGCCGTGCCGGTGATCGAGGCGAGTCCGCTCTCCGCCTGCACCAGCAGGTCGTAGGCGCGGCGGTTCCTGTAGGGGCCATGCTCGCCGTAACCGGAGATGTCGACCGTGATCAGCTGCTTGTTCCTGGCCCGCATCGCGGCCGAGCCGAAGCCCGCCCGTTCGGCGGCGCCCGGCGCCAGGTTCTGGATCAGCACGTCGGCCTTGGCGATCATGCGATGCAGCAGCGCGAGATCGTCCTTGTCCTTGAAGTCGAGCGTGACCGACTGTTTGCCGCGGTTCAGCCAGACGAAATAGCTCGACTGCCCATGCACATAGGAATCGTAGGCGCGGGCGAAATCACCTTCCGGCCGCTCGATCTTGATCACGCGCGCGCCGGCGTCCGCCAAGCGAGCCGCGCAATAGGGGGCGGCCACAGCCTGCTCCACGCTGATCACCAGCAGACCTTCAAGCGCTCCGGGCATCCTGCAACTCGTCTCCTCGCGATGGCCGATCCGACTACCATGCCGCCTGGAAGAGCGTAAGCCGAAGTTCTGAGCTGCTAGTTTCGCACGCTTCCGCGCCGGTTTACCTGTTCGCGCGTGAAGCCGGCCATCGACGCATAGCCGCGCACAACGGCTTCGCGCTCGGCGTGGCTGGCGACGCGGTCGATGTCGTCGAAGCCATCCGGCGCGCGCGCCTCGATCAAGTCGATCACGCCCTCGGGCCCGCCGGCGCGGTTGGCCACCACGATCTTCGCCATGGCCGGCCGGCGTTCGGCGTCGTAAGCGGCGAAGGCTTCCGAGACCGATGACGCGGCCCTGAGGTGTCGCGCGAGACACTGCGCATCGACGATCGACTGGCTCGCACCGTTGCTGCCGACCGGATACATCGGATGAGCGGCATCCCCCAGCAGGGTCACGCGACCGAACGACCAGCGTGGCAACGGATCGCGGTCACAGTTGGGATACTCGTAGAACGTCTCCGTCGCCTCGATCAGCGCCACCGGGTCGAGAAAGCCCAGGCTGAACTTGTCGCGCACGAACGGCAGCGCCTCGTCGCGCTGCCCAATGCGATTCCAGTCTTCCCGGCGCGGCGGCACCTGACCTTCGCTGAGGCGCGCCATGATGGCCCAGTTGGTCAACCGCATGTGCGGCCGCGCCGGATCCATGTGGATCGGATAGAACACGAACTTGGCGGCATTGCCGCCGGCGATCACCATCGTCCTGCCGTCGACGTGAACCGGCCATTCCGTCGCGCCGCGCCACAGCATCGTGCCGTTCCAGATCGGCGGTCCCTCGCCGGGGTAGAGGATGGCTCGAACCGTGGAATGGATGCCGTCGGCGCCGACCAGGGCAGCGCCTTCGATCGTGGTGGTCTTTCGCTCTTCCCGGCTTTCGAAGGAGGCCACGACACGATCCTGATGCTCGTCGAAGCCGACCAGCCTGCACCCGGTATGGATCCGGGCCGGCCCCAGCCGGTCGAGAACCGCGCGATGGAGAATGCCCTGCAGCTTGCCGCGATGAATGGCGAACTGGGGCACATCGTATCCGGCGTCGGTGCCACGCAGTTCCTGCCACACCGTCTGGCCGAAGCGATTGCAATAGAACAGCTCGCGAGTCCGGATGCCGGCGCGGTCGAGCTCCGGCAGCAGACCGAGCTGCGCCAGAACGCTGATGGCGTGCGGCAGCACGTTGAAGCCGACGCCGAGTTCGCGCAGCTCCGGGGCCTGCTCGAATATCTCGGCCTCGATGCCGGCCTGGTGCAGGCAGAGGGCGGCGGTGAGCCCGCCTACGCCGCCACCGACAATCAAGACTCTCTTGGCAGGACTGTTCATCGTACCGACTCCGTGCAGATTGCTCCGGCGGGCAGCGCGTTCTCGAAGTCCAAATCGTGTGGTGTTCGCCGCCTCAACTACCGCGACTGGCAGGGGCGAACGAAGGGACATTTTCTTGCTGGCGGTCCAAGAAAATGTACGAAGCGAACGTGACCAAGCGCACAGAAGTCCGGCGATGCCGCGAAGTTCTGAAGTGCAAGCGCTCACGCTGCGGTCTTGTTGCTTTGCCGGCCGATCGCGTCATTGTTGACGGCGAAAGAAGAGGTGGACGCCAAATGCCGGGACCGCTTGCGGGCGTGCGTGTGATCGATCTGACGGCCGTTCTGCTGGGGCCGTTCGCCACCCAGCATCTGGCCGACATGGGCGCCGACGTGATCAAGGTCGAGCCGCCGGAGGGTGATCTTCTGCGCGTGTCGGGCGGCTCGATGGGCCGCGACAAGAGCATGGGGCCGATCTACATGGCGGCCAACCGCAACAAGCGCTCGCTCTGCCTCGACCTCAAGAAGCCGGCGGCGGTCGCGGTGCTCAAGGAAATGATCAAGGGCGCCGACCTGTTCATCCACAACAGCCGGCCGTCGGCGATCGAGCGGTTGGGCCTGGGCTACGAGGATCTGAAGCAGGTCAATCCCTCGATCATCTATGCCTACTCGCTGGGCTATGCGCGCAAGGGGCCGTACGGCCACAAGCCGGCGTTCGACGACCTGGTGCAGGGCGTGAGCGGGGCGGCGTCGCTGCAGTCGAGGGTCGACGGGCTGCCGCCCAAGTTCATGCCGAGCCTGATCGCCGACAAG
>DATGZZ010000723.1:0-2485 GCA_035296945.1 Reyranella sp. | reverse complement strand
GCAGATCTCGGCCCACCAGGGTCAGCAGATCGGCCTGCTGGCCCGCGCCATCGGTGTGCGGCGCGCGGTCGAGGTCGGCACCTTCACCGGTTATTCGGCGCTGTGCATTGCCGAGGCCCTGCCCGACGACGGCAAGCTCTGGTGCTGCGATGTCAGCGAGGAGTGGACGCGCATCGGCAAGCGCTACTGGAAGGAGGCCGGACTGGAGGGCCGCATCGAGCTCACCGTTGCGCCGGCACTCAAGACGCTCGACTGGCTGCTGGCCCAGGGTCTTGGCGGCCAGCTCGACCTCGCCTTCATCGATGCCGACAAGACCAACTACGACGCCTACTACGAGCGCTGCCTGAAACTGGTGCGCCGCGGCGGGCTGCTGCTGATCGACAACGTCATCTGGGGCGGATCGGTCGCCAACCTCGCCGACAAGGACGCCGACACCGAGGCGATCCGTGCGCTCAACGCCAAGCTCAGGAAGGACGAGCGCGTCGATCTGACCTTGTTCGCCGTGGGCGACGGCATGACGTGTGCGTTGAAGCGGTAGTCATACGCGGACCGCGGGCGTCCCGCCCGCTCATGAATCATGAGGCGGGCGGGAAGGTCGCGGTAGACCGCGACCCAGCCCGCGGTCCGAATCATGAGGCTAAGCGTTGCCGAAGATCGGGTGCTTGACCTTGTCGCCGGGCTTGATGCCGAGGAGACGCGCGCTGCCGCCGTTGATCTCGAGCACGGCGCGCACCGGGAACTGGCTGGGGACGGCCTCGGTCGACAATGGCACGGCGTTGGCGTGGATATGTTTGATCGTGCCGTCGCTGGCGATGAACACCATGTCGAGCGGGATCAGCGTGTTCTTCATCCAGAAGCTCACCGGCGCGTCCTGGTAGAAGTCGAACAGCATGCCGTCATAGGGCCCGAGCTTCTCGCGGTACATCAGTCCGCGCGACCGCTCGGCGTCGTTCAGCGCCAGCTCGACGTCGAACTTGATCTCGCGCGCAGCCGTCACCACGACCAGCGACGACTTCTGGAAGGTGATCTCCGAACTCTGCGCCCGCGCACCGCCCGCCATCAGCGCGCCAGGCGCAGCAAGCAAGAGGCGGCGGCCCAACACAAGCTGGGCGGGCCGCGTTCCGGAACCGATGAATGCCATGGGCATGGAATAACGGGTGCACGGCGATTTCGTCAAACTCAAGACACTTGCGTGACAGTCCCCGTCTTTCCATAGTGCCCGGGTTCACCGGGGGGAGCCCATTCTGGGCTGAGAGGTTCGCAAGAACGACCCCGGCAACCTGATCCGGTTAGTACCGGCGTAGGGACTGGTGACGTACTTGTCGGCTGCTCCTCCCCTTCTCGTGCGTGATGCGCGCATCGCCTTCGGCGACCGCCTGGTTGCCCGCGACCTGACGCTCGAGTTCCCGGCCGGCCGCACGACCTGCCAGCTGGGCCGCTCCGGCGTCGGCAAGACCTCCCTGCTGCGCTGGCTGGCCGGCCTGCTGCCGGAGGCTCCGCGCGCTCAGCCGGTCGCCTACATGGCCCAGTCCGATCTGCTGCTGCCGTGGCTGTCGGTCCTCGACAATGTCCTGCTGGGCTACCGCCTGCGCGGCGATCGCGCGGCCCTGGCCACTGCTGAGCAGCGGGCCCGCGGGCTGCTGGCCGAGGTCGGCCTGGCCGACCGGCTCGACGACCGTCCGGCCCGCCTGTCCGGCGGCATGCGCCAGCGCGCGGCACTCGCCCGCACGCTGTGCGAGGACAGGCCAGTCGTGCTGATGGATGAGCCGTTCGCCCATCTCGATGCCGTGACGCGGCTGGAGTTGCAGGATCTCGCCGCGCGCCTGCTGGCCGGCCGCACCGCGGTGCTGGTCACTCACGATCCGTTGGAAGCGCTGCGCGTCGGCCATCAGATCCGAGTCCTGTCGGGCACGCCTTTCATCGCCGGTCCGGCGATCGAGCCGGCTGGCGTCGTGCCGCGCGATCCGGCCGATGCCAACCTGCTCGCTCTGCACGCGCGTCTTGTCGGCGAGCTGAGGGGCCTCGCGCCATGAGGCCGCTGATCACCGCCATCGGTCTGCTGCTGGGCTGGGAAGCGCTGGTCTGGGCGACCGGCGTGCCGTCCTACATCCTGCCGCCGCCGTCGCGCGTGCTCGCGGTGCTGGTCGAGCGTTCCGACCTCCTGCTCGCCGAAGCCGTCTGGACTTCCGCCGAGATGGTCCTCGGGCTGCTGCTCGGCCTGATCCTTGGCGCCGCTCTCGCCATCGTGTTCGCCGCCTCGGCCGGCTGGCGGCGCTGGGCGCTGCCGCTGGTGATCGTCTCACAGGCGATCCCGGTGATCGCCATCGCGCCGCTGCTCGTGCTTTGGCTCGGCTACGGCATGGCGTCGAAGGTGGCGATGGCAGCCCTCGTGATCTTCTTCCCTGTGGTCAGCGCCCTCTATGACAGACTGCGGCGCACCAACGAGGGCTGGCTCGATCTCGCCCGCACCATGGATGCCAGCCCG
>DATGZZ010000722.1:0-2427 GCA_035296945.1 Reyranella sp. | reverse complement strand
AGGCCGAGCGTGACGGCCAATCCACAGGCCAGCACGAACAGCAGCATGCCGTAGGCCACGCCGTCGAAGAGGATGGTTGCCATGGTCAGCGACCGCCCGTGCGCGCGCTGTCGAGGCAGCGCACTCTGCCATCCCGAGCGTAGCGAGGGACCTTTCCTGCGGCCTTAAAGGTCCCTCGGCCTGCGGCCTCGGGATGACAGTTATGGCGCATCAATGCCGTACGCTACTTCTTCGCCGCCTTCACCGGATCCTTGACGTTCGGGATCGTCGCGAACTCGACGTTGTAGAGCTCGCCGTCGACCTTATCGACCTTGCGCACGTAGATGTTCTGGATGATGTCGCGCGTCTCGGGATCGATCGAGATCGGCCCGCGCGGGCTCTCCCAGGCCATGCCCTTCATGGCGGCCAGAAGCTTCTCGCCGTCGGTCGCGCCGTTGGTCTTCTTCAGCGCCTCGTAGATCAGGTGCATGCCGTCATAGCCGCCGACCGCCATGAAGTTCGGCCGGAAGCCGGCGGCCTTCTTGAAGGCCTCGACATAGGCCTTGTTGGCGGCGCTGTTGTGGTTGGCCGAGTAGTTGTGGGTGTTGATGACGCCGATCACGACGTCGCCCATGCCGTTCAGCTGGTCGTCGTCGGTGACGTCGCCGGTGGCGATCAGCTTGATGCCCGACTTGTCGAGCCCGCGCTCGACGAACTGCTTGACGAACTGCGCGCCCTGCCCCGACGGCACGAAGACGAACAGCGCGTCGGGCTTGGTGTCGGCCGCCTTCTGCAGCACCGGCGAGAAATCGGGACTGCGCAGGGGCACGCGCAGGCTGTCGACGATCGTGCCGCCGTCGGCCTTGAACTTCTCGCTGAACGACTTCTCGGCGTCGATGCCAGGCCCGAAGTCGGTGACCAGGGTGACCACCTTCTTGATGCCGTTCTTGACCGCCCATTCGGCCATCGGCACCGCCGACTGCGCCAAGGTGAAGCTGGTGCGCACGACGAAGGGCGAGGCCTCGGTGATCGAGGACGTGCCGGCCGCCATCACCACCTCCGGCACCTTGGCTTGCGTCGCGATCGGCGCCACGGCGAGCGCGATCGGGGTCAGGCCAAAGCCCGCCAGCACGGCGACCTTGTCGTTGACGACCAGTTCCTGCGCCAGCCGCTTGGCGACATCGGGCACGCCGGTGTCGTCCTTCAGGATCACTTCGACCTTCTTGCCGGCGACGGTCGTGCCGTTGCGCGCCTGGTAGAGTTTCACGGCGGCATCGATCTGCTTGCCGGTCGAGGCTTGCTGGCCGGTCATGGGCAGGATCAGGCCGATCTTCACGGTGTCCTGCGCGAAAGCACCGGAGGAGGTCACGGACAGCGCGGCAGCGATCAGGAGTTCACGTCTCAGCATTTGTTTTCCTCCCGAACAGTCCCAAATCGTATTTATTGGGTTTGTCGGCGATTGGAAAGGCCCAGGGCATATTTGTTTTGTCTACCAACAAATTGCCGCCTAGGATGGATGATCGAAGGTTGAGGCACGTGTCGAAACGCCAGCGTACCCAGGTGGGCATCATCGGAGCCGGGCCGGCGGGGCTTCTGCTCGCCCGCCTGCTGGAGGTCCATGGCATCGAGAGCGTCATTCTGGAAGCACGGACGCGCGATTACGTCGAGGCCCGCATTCGCGCCGGCGTACTGGAGCAAGGAACGGTTGCGCTGTTGGAAGAGGCAGGCGTCGCCGGGCGCTTGCACCGCGAAGGGCTGGTGCATGATGGCGCCGAGATTGCCGTTGGCGGCCGGCGGGTGCGCATCGACTTCCGCGAACTGACCGGCAAGACCGTCACCGTCTACGGCCAGACCGAGATGACCAAGGACCTGATCGCCGCTCGCCTGGCCGGAGACGGCG
Source organism: Reyranella sp. (assembly GCA_035296945.1). Taxonomy (GTDB): domain Bacteria; phylum Pseudomonadota; class Alphaproteobacteria; order Reyranellales; family Reyranellaceae; genus Reyranella. The sequence goes on along the minus strand of DATGZZ010000722.1, from coordinate 548 downwards.
CGATTGTCTGGGAAGCGGCCGATGTCGGCATTCACGACATCGAGACTGCACGGCCGAGGCTCAGCTACCGGCACGCCGGCGCCGAGCACGAATTGGTCTGCGATTTCATCGCGGGCTGCGACGGTTTCCATGGCGTCAGCCGTTCGGCCTTGCCGGCCTCGAGCCGTCAGACGTTCGAGCGCGTCTACCCCTTCGGTTGGCTGGGCATATTGGCCGACGTGGCGCCGTGCTCGAGCGAGCTCATCTACGCCCACCATGACCGCGGCTTTGCCCTCGCCTCCATGCGTTCGCCGACCCGCAGTCGCTACTACATCCAGTGCGACCTCGACGAGAAGATCGAGGAATGGCCCGACGAAAGGATATGGCAGGAACTCAAGGTCCGGTTGGACTGCGCCCCCCCTCCCAACATCACGACGGCGCCATCGATCGAGAAAAGCATCGCGCCGCTGCGCAGCTTCGTGTCGACGCCGATGCAGCACGGCCGGCTGTTCCTGGCGGGCGATGCGGCCCATATCGTGCCGCCGACCGGCGCCAAGGGCCTCAATCTC
>DATGZZ010000721.1:0-2903 GCA_035296945.1 Reyranella sp. | reverse complement strand
TCATCCTGCCCGGTGGCAGCGAGGCCGCGGCCTGGCTGCATCTCGCCCGCACCGTCGTGCGCCGCGCCGAACGGCGCATGACTCAGCTCGCCGCCGAGCAGCCGATCAATCCCGAGGCGATCAAGTACATCAACCGCCTCTCGGACCATTTGTTCGTGCTGGCGCGGCGGCTGAATGACAACGGCGCCAACGACGTGCTCTGGGTGCCCGGCGGCGGCCGTTGACCGAGGGTCGCGACGCGGCGTTGGCCGATCATCCGGAATGGCACCGGATGTGGCTGGCCAACTGTGCTCACTACGGCGTTTCGTTGCCGGTGGCGGATGACCGCGAGCTATGGCGGCGAATCATGGACCCGGACTATCCGATAGGGGCTTTGGTGTGCGGCGCGCCCGTTGGCGACGGCCCGCTCGCAGGCTTTGCAAACTACGTGCTTCGTCCGCACACCTTCAGCAGCCGGATGGTCTGCTATCTCGAAGACCTCTGGGTCGAACCTTCGGCGCGCGGCGCCGGATGGGGGCGAACGCTCATCGATGGGCTGATCGCCCGCGGCCGCGCCCGGCGATGGCGCCGGATCTACTGGCATACCGAAGCCGATAATGCGGCGGCGCGCCGGCTGTACGACCGCGTCTCCCGGCTTACCAACTACGTGCGCTACGACATCTCCCTGCCGTGACGACCGCAGTCGCATCCTGCGGTTGCCAGGCGGAGCCCACTGGCTGCCACAAGCTGTTGAAAAATAGGTGAAAAACGTCCCGCCCTGCGATTTTGTGCAGTGCGCCATAGCCTTGACATGATCGGCTGAACACCCCTACACGAAATCCCCTTCGCCGGACGGTTGGTCCGGCGGCAACTCACCTATAGGCGCAACGCGATGAAAGTGCTGGTCGCGGTCAAGCGGGTCATCGACTACAACGTCAAGATCCGCGTCAAGGCCGACAACACGGGCGTCGAGACGGCTAACGTCAAGATGTCCATGAACCCCTTCGATGAGATCGCCGTCGAAGAGGCGATCCGGATGAAAGAGAAGGGCCAAGCGACCGAGATCATCGCCTTTTCCGCAGGTCCCGCGCAGTGCCAGGAGACGATCCGCACGGCGCTTGCCATGGGCGCCGACCGCGGCGTGCTGGTGCAGACCGATGCCGAGCTGCAGCCGCTCGCCGTCGCCAAGCTGATGAAGGCGGTCGTCGACAAGGAGCAGCCCGGCCTGGTGATCGTCGGCAAGCAGGCGATCGACGACGATTCCAACCAGACCGGCCAGATGCTGGCGGCTCTGCTGGGCTGGTCGCAGGGCACCTTCGCCAACAAGCTGAACATCGCCGACGGCTCGGCCGAGGTGAAGCGCGAGGTCGACGGTGGCCTGGAGAACATCAAGATCAAGCTGCCGGCCGTGATCACGACTGACCTGCGCCTCAACGAGCCGCGTTACGCCTCGCTGCCCAACATCATGAAGGCCAAGAAGAAGCCGATTGAGGTCCTGGCGCCGGATGCGCTCGGCGTCGACATCGCGCCGCGCCTGAAGACGCTCAAGGTCGAGGAGCCGCCCAAGCGCAAGTCCGGCATCAAGGTGAAGACCGTCGCCGAGCTGGTCGACAAGCTGAAGAACGAAGCGGGAGTGATCTGACATGGCCGTCCTGGTTGTCGCCGCCCATGACGGCAAGACCGTTCGCAGCAACGTTGCGAACGCCGTGACCGCGGCCTCGCAGATGGGTCCCGAGGTGCATGTGCTGGTCGCCGGTTCCAACGCCGGCGAGGCCGCCAAGTCGGCCGCCGCCATCCAGGGCGTCGCCAAGGTGCTCGATGCCGAGGATGCCGCCTACGCCAACTGGCTCGCGGAGGACGTCGCCCCGCTGGTGGTCAAGCTCGCGCCCAACTACAGCCATGTCGTGATGGCCGCAGACTCCGTCGGCAAGAACCTCGCGCCGCGCGTGGCGGCCCTGCTCGACGTCGCCCAGGTCTCCGAGGCCATCCAGGTCGTGTCGCCCGACACCTTCGTGCGCCCGATCTATGCCGGCAACGCCATGGCGACCGTGCAGACGGCCGACAAGATCAAGATCGTCACCATCCGCCCCACCAACTTCAAGGCCGCCGCCACCGGCGGCGCCGCGCCGATCGAGCAGATCGGCGGCACCGGTGCCGGCGGGCTTGCGTCTTATGTCGGCGCCGAGCTCTCCAAGAGCGAGCGGCCCGAGCTCACCAGCGCCAAGATCGTCGTCTCGGGCGGCCGCGGCCTGGCGAGCGGCGAGAACTTCAAGATGCTCGAGGCGCTGGCCGACAAGCTCGGTGCCGGTTTGGGCGCCTCCCGCGCCGCGGTCGACGCCGGTTACGTGCCCAACGACTACCAGGTCGGCCAGACCGGCAAGGTGGTGGCGCCCGACCTCTATATCGCCATCGGCATCTCCGGCGCGATCCAGCATCTCGCCGGCATGAAGGACAGCAAGACCATCGTTGCGATCAACAAGGACGAGGAAGCCCCGATCTTCCAGGTTGCCGACTACGGCATCGTGGGTGATCTCTTCCAGATCGTGCCCGAGCTGACTGCCGCGGTGGAAAAGAAGTAACGCGGAGTATCGCGTCATGATCAAGCGCATCGGCGTCATCGGTGCCGGCCAGATGGGCAGCGGCATCGCCCATGTTTGCGCCCTCAAGGGCTTCGACATCCGCATCGCGGACGTCGACCAGGCGCATCTCGAGAAGGGCATCGACGCCATCGGCCGCAACATGGACCGGCAGATCGGCCGCGGCATGATCCGGCCCGAGGACAAGGACGCCGCGTTGCGGCGGATCTCCACCAGCACCGACTACAAGCAGTTCGCCGACTGCGACCTGATCGTCGAAGCCGCGACCGAGAACGAGCAGGTCAAGCGCGAGATCTTCAAGAAGGTCTGCGTCGACCTGCCGGCCAA
>DATGZZ010000720.1:0-5640 GCA_035296945.1 Reyranella sp. | reverse complement strand
CGTCGCCGCATCGAGGTGCCAGCGTGAGATCTCGTAGAGATCGCGGAAACCCAGAGGCAGATAGATCGGGCGACCCTGCTCCGTCGCATCCAGGCCGGCGACCGCACCGGCCGACCGCACCTCCTCGATGCAATGCCTCAGCAGCCCCGTGCCGACGCCGCCACGCCGCCGCTCCCGGGTGACCAGGACCATGCTGATCCAGGCGAGCTTCTGGCCAAGCGGCAGAACCAGAGAGCTTGCCTGCCATTTGCCATCCGGCCCGACGCAGCCGAAGCCGCGGCCCGCGCCCAGCATGAAGCGCCAATCGGCGACATTCTGGTTCCATCCCGCCTCGACCGACAAAGGCCAGACCGCATCGCTGTGTGCGGCATCGATCGGCCGGACATCGAGCGCCTCGATGCCTGCCTCAGTACTTGCCATCGCGCACCTCGTAGTGCGTGGGCTTGTTGATCGTGACCATGTCACGGGCGAGCCAATCGGCCGTCCATTCGATCATCGTGGCAAGCGGCACGGACGGTGGCCCAAACTCCTTCACCATGCGTCGCGAATCGTTCAGCCAGCCCGTCGCCGCCGGCGTGCCGGTGAGCTTGGGTAACTTGCCCAAAAGCTTGCCGAACTCGCCGGCCAGCCACCGGACCTCGATGGTCTCGGGTCCCGTGACATTGATCGGCGTGGTGGGCATGGTGGCATGGGCCAGGCAGCGCAGCGCCACCGTGTTCGCATCGCCCTGCCAGATCACGTTGACGTGGCCCATCGACAGATCGATCGTCTCGCCGTCGCGCACCTTGCGGCCGATGTCGTGCAGCACGCCGTAACGCATGTCGATGGCGTAGTTCAGACGGAACAAACGACCCGGCGTGCCATGCTTGGCGGAAAAATACTCGAACATGCGTTCGCGACCGGCGCAGGTGACAGCGTAGTCGCCGGGCGGTGGCACCGGGGCCATGTCCTCGCTGGCGCCGCCGCTCTCCACCGGCACGAACGGATAGACGCAGCCCGTCGAGAAGACGACGATGCGCGACTCCTTGAAAACCTCGGCGACCATGGCCGGCACCTGCACGTTCATCGCCCAGGTGAGCGGCACGTCGCCGGTGGCGCCGAACTTGCGGCCGGCCATGAAGACGACGTTGGCGGCGTTCGGCAACTTCTCGAGCTGCGCCCGATCGAGCAGATCGGCCGCGACCGGCTCGACGCCCGCCTTGACCAGGCCCTCGCGGACACCGGGCTCGCTGAAGCGCGCCACGCCCATCACCCGCTTGCCCGGCGCCGCCCGCTTGGCGAGGCGCGCCAGCGTCGGGCCCATCTTGCCGCCGACGCCCAGCACCATGATGTCGCCGGGGATGCGGGCGAGATCGGCAATCAGCGCCTCTGAAGGCGTCGTCATGAAGTCCTCGACGGCTTCGACGCTGTCGAAACGGGCGGGCAGTGTCATGTCGAAGCTCCCTCGGTCATCGGCGTCATCGATTTGAAGTCCATCTCGGCGCCGACGGCAAAACCCGGCACGTCCAGTGAGCCCAGTGCGAGCTTGCCACCGACAGCCTTGAGCCGCGCAGGCCGGCCGTCCCTCTTCTCGTAGAGATCGGGATGGGCCGCCACGAAGGCAAGCTGCTCGCGCTCCGGCGCGAAGCCCATCCCGTCTATGAAGTGATGGGCGTTGCGCTCGACATGGCCAAGCCCCAACAGAGAGACCAAAGCAAGGTCCTGCTGCACGCTGACCCCGGGCCAGGTCGTGAGATCCTCGGCCGACATGAAGTGGCCGGCGCCGAGCCTGGCGACGCGTGCGGCGTTCAGGATCGACTTGTAGAAGCCCTTGCAGTTCTTGCTCGAGACTCCGGTATAGCCGAGCGCTAACGCCATGGGGAAAGACGACAGCTCACCATCCGACTCGTCGATGATCACGGCGCGGTGCTTGGCCAAGGACGCCACCGAACGGGACAACGCGACCGCCCGCTTGATCGGCTGCTCGATGAACAGGGTCGACTTGGCGAGCCTGGCCAACGCCGGCGTCTCCTCGACCTTGCGCCACAGTTCGACGATGCCCTCGACATCGTCGTACTGCTCGTTGCCGTCGAGGGTCGTGCGGTAGTCGCCGGCGCCGGCGTCGAGCACCGCGGCGATGCGGCTGAGCCGCTCGAGATCGGCCCTGATGTCGCCGCCGACCTTCAGCTTGTAGTAGCGGCCGCGATAATAGGACACGACCTCCTCGAGGGTCTCCGGCAGTCCGTCGTTCACACGCTCCGCCGCCGATCGGTCGGCGCCGGTCAGCGGATCGACCAGGCCGACCGTGTGGCGCACCTCGATGACGGGTGCCGGCAGGAGGCCGGACAGGAACGGGCCGAGGTCGGCGTCCGCGATGTCCGGCGTCAGCGAGGTCGTGCGGATGCCGGGGACGTTGCGCGCGATCATGGCGGCGAAGGACTGGCCTGTCGCCCGGCCCAGTGCGTCGAGAATGGCGCGATCGAGCAATGCCGGCCCATACGACGCCACCAGTGGATTGAGGCCAAGCGCGGCGCCGCGCTTATGCTGCTCGGCGTAGGTGCCGGCAAACAGATCGAAGGGGTTGGCGAAGCCCTGCACGCGATAGAGCTCGATCGCGAGATCGAGAGCCTGGCGGAGCTGATCGAGATTCTGCGCGTCGGTGAAGGCCGGACTCTTCTCGAACCACTTGGCGGCCAGTGCTTCCGCCGCCACGCCGTGGCTCGTCCGGCCGTCGGGCAGCGAGATGCGAACCCTGATCACGGCTTGCGTGGCGTCGGTGACGGTGATCACGCCGAAGCGGAAGGCGAGCCGCATCTTCACGTGCCGCTCGAAGCGCTCGATATCCTCCAGCTTCACCTTCATGCGCACGACTCCAGCAGGCCCGCGACGTAACCGATCATGCGCGCGGCGCAAGTCGGCCCGTCGGGTTCATAGACGAAGGGCTCCATGGCGATCCAGCCGCGATAGCCGGCCTCGCGCAAGCCCTTCACGACGGGCGCGAAGCTGTCGTCGCCCTGCCCCGGACCGCGCCGGTTGCGATCGTTGAACTGGACATGGGCGACCAGCCCGCTCGGCATCCAGCGCCGGATGGCAGCGGCTACGGGCTCCGGCTCCATCAGGCTTGCAGCCAGCGTATCGACCATGATGCGCAGTGAGGGATTGCCGATCCGACGCACAATCTCGGCCGCTTCCGCCAGCGTATTGACGAAGTTGCAGTCGGGCGTGGCCAACGGCTCGAGACAATAGGCGACCTTGGCCAATGCGGCCTGCTCGCCGGCCAGGGTCCACGCCTCTTCCGCGCGCGACGCATCGTCCGGCGTCGCCACGCGGCGCTGGGACGGCGAGCCGTGCACGAGGTACGCTCCACCCAGCTCGGCGCAAAGGTCGACCGAGGCGCGCAGGACGTCGACGCTCTTCTGCCACACCGCGCGATCGGCGCTGGTGATCGACAGGCCGGCCGGCGCGGCCAGCAGCCAGTGCAGGCCGCTCACCTCGAGGCCATTGTCGGCAGCGACCTTGCGGATCTCGGCGCGCTTGGCGGCCGACATGCGCCAGGCATCGTCGCCGAAGGTGAACGGCGCCAGCTCCAGTCCGCGATAGCCGAGGCCAGCCGCCAACGCACACTGACGCTCGAAGGAAAGCTCGCGGATCACCTCGTTGCAGAGAGACAGCTTCACAAATGATCCTCGGCTTGACGGTTTTCAGGTGCTTCGCCAGTGTGCCCGAATGTGCGGCTGCGCATGATGAAATTCCAGTCTTTGCTGCGCCAGTACTGGCCGACGGTGGCGTTGTTCGCCTTCCTGCTCGCCAGCTGGCAGGCCGCGGTCAGCGCAGGCGGCATTCGTGAATATCTCCTGCCCTCTCCCCTCGCGGTGTGGAACGCGCTCTGGCACGGCGACACCGCCTGGACGCAGCACATCTGGGTAACCACTCTCGAGATCGTCGGCGCGTTCTTCCTGGCGGCCGGCGTCGGTGTCGCATTGGGCGTGGCGATCGCCTGGTCGCCGCTGATCGCCAATGCGTTGGTGCCCTTCCTGGTGTTCGTGAACACCCTGCCCAAGGTGGCGATTGCGCCGCTGTTCCTGATCTGGATGGGCTACGGCATCTTCCCCAACATGCTGATGGGCGCGTTGATCGGCTTCTTTCCGGTGGTGATCAACACCGCCGTGGGGCTCAGTCAGGTCGAGGCCGACATGCTCGATCTCGGACGCGTGTTCAACGCGCCGAAATGGAAGATCTTCGTCAAGATCCGCATTCCCAACGCCCTGCCCTACATCCTGAGCGCCCTCAAGATCACGGCAACGGCCGCCGTGGTCGGCGCCATCGTCGGCGAGTTCGTCGCCTCGCAGAAGGGCCTGGGCTACATCATCACCACCACCCAGAGCAGCATGAACACGTCGGTGGCGTTCGCCGCGCTGATCTGGATTTCGATCGTCGGGTTGCTGCTCTACGGCGCCGTCGTGCTAGCGGCGCGCTTGTGGGCGCCGTGGGCCGAAGGCATAGACTGAGTTGAACGGGGAAGGGAAAAGGGAGGAACGTCATGACACGCACATTGTCACTAGCGCTCGCCGCGCTGTTTGCGGCAGGCAGCAGCGCCTCGGCGCAGGAGAAGTTCACCTTCGCATTGAACTGGTTCGCCGTCGGCGACCACGCCGCCTATTGGGTGGCGCTCGACAAGGGCTACTACAAGGCCAAGGGCCTCGACGTCACCCTGGAGAACTCCAAGGGCTCGGGCGATTCGATCGCCAAGGTCGACACCGGCCGCGCCGATGCAGGCCTCGCCGACGCCGCCGTCGTGATCGCTTCGGTCGGCCGCGGCACCACCATCAAGACGGTCGGCATGGTGTTCGACAAGACACCGCTCAACATCTTCAGCCTCAAGAGCAATCCGCTCACCAAGCCCAAGGATCTCGAGGGCAAGACACTGGGCGCGCCTCCGGGCGACAGCCAGCGGCAGATGTTCCCCGCCTTCGCCAAGCTGAACGGCATCGATGCCGCCAAGGTCTCGTGGGTGAACATCGAGCCCGCCGCCAAGATCGCCGCCGTGGCCGAGAAGCGCATGGACGGTGTCGGCGACTACTCGACCGGCCTGCCGCTCTACGAGAAGGCTGCCGGCAAGGGCAACGTGGTGATGATGCCGTGGACTGACTTCGGCTTCGACATGTACTCGATGTCGATCATCGCCAGCGCCAAGACCATGAAGGAGCGGCCGGCCGTGCTGAAGGCCTTCCTCGAAGCCTCCTACATGGGCTGGCGCGACGTCATGGCCGATCCCAAGGGATCGATGGAGATCTTCAAGAAGCGCGTACCCGAGGTCGATGTCGAGGTCATGACGCCCAACATGATGATCGGCCTCGACCTGATGAAGACCGATCGCTATGCCAAGAACGGCATCGGCTGGATCGACGAGAAGAAGATGTGCGATTCGGTCGATCTTGTGAACACCTACATGGGCCTGCCGAAGAAGGTCGAGTGCAAGGACGTCTTCTCGGCCGAGTTCCTGCCCAAGGTCGAGATGCCTAAGTAGTACACGGTATCCCGATGTTCGATACGGCCCTCGCTGTCATTCCGAGCGAAGCGAGGGACCTTTCTCGTTGCCTCAAAAGCCCCTCGCTTCGCTCGGGGTGACAGCTGTGACCTTGAGTAAACAACTGATCGGCC
>DATGZZ010000719.1:0-3784 GCA_035296945.1 Reyranella sp. | reverse complement strand
AGCGGCTGTTTCGTTAAAGGGAGCGCGGGCCACTGGCCCGCTCATGACCATGAGGCGGGCCGGAGGCCCGCGCTCCCAACTAATGCGAGTGCCGGGGCACGCCCTTGGTCTCGACGATCCTCTGATAGTTGACCGCGAAGTCGAGGCAGGCGCCGCTGGCGAGCTGGCCGACGAACTTGCGCTGCAGCTCCTGCCACGGCGTCTGGCTCTCCTTGACGTGCGGCTTCCAGGCCGCCTTGCGCTCGGCGAGTTCCTTTTCCGGAATCAGGATGTCGGCGCGCCGCTTGCCGATATCGACACGCACCTTGTCGCCCGTCTTGAGCAGCGCCAGCCCGCCGCCGACAGCGGCTTCGGGCGAGGCGTTGAGGATCGACGGGCTCGCCGACGTGCCGCTCTGCCGGCCATCGCCGACGCAGGGCAATAGCAGCACGCCGCCCTTCACCAGCCGGTCCGGCGGCAGCATGTTCACCACCTCGGCGGCACCAGGATAGCCGACCGGGCCGACGTTGCGGATGAACAGGATGCTGTTCTCGTCGATCGGCAGGGCCGGATCGTTGATGCGATGGTGATAGTCCTCCGGCCCTTCGAACACGATCGCCGTGCCTTCGAAGGCATCCTCGTCGCCTTTGCGCTCCAGGTACTTCTTGCGGAACTCGTCCGAGATCACCGAGGTCTTCATGATCGCCGAGTCGAACAGGTTGCCCGAGAGCACGGCGAAACCCGCCTGGCCCAGCATCGGCTTGTCGTAGGTCTTGATCACGTCGCCGTCGGCCGGCTTCGCCTTGGCGATGTTCTCGGCCATGGTCTTGCCGGTCACGGTGAGCGCATCACCGTGGCCCTTCTTCTTGTTGAGGAGCTCGGCCATCACCGTCGGCACGCCGCCGGCGCGATGGAACGCCTCGCCGAGATACTTGCCGGCCGGCATGCAGTTGACCAGCAGCGGAATGTCGTAGCCGATCTTGTCCCAGTCGGCGTTGTCGAGCTTGACGCCGATATGGCGGGCGATGGCGTTGACGTGCGGCGGGCAATTGGTCGAGGCGCCGAGCGCGCTTGCCGCCACGATGGCGTTCTCGAACGCCTTGCGCGTCAGGATGTCGGACGGCTTCAGGTCCTCCCACACCATGTCGACGATGCGCTTGCCGGTCTCGTAGGCCATCTGGCCGCGCTCGCGGTACGGCCCGGGGATCGCCGCGCAGCCGGTCAGCGACAGGCCGAGCGCCTCGGCCATGCTGTTCATCGATAGTGCCGTGCCCATGGTGTTGCAGTGCCCGACGCTCGGCGCACTCGAGGCCACCATTTCGACGAACTGCTTCAGGTCGATGCGGCCCGCTGCCAGCTCCTGGCGGGCGTACCACACGATGGTGCCCGAACCCGCCAGCCCGCCGGCGAAATGGCCGTCGAGCATCGGACCGCCCGACAGCACGATGGCGGGAATGTTGACGGTGCAGGCGCCCATGATCATGGCGGGCGTGGTCTTGTCGCAGCCCGTGGTCAGCACGACGCCGTCGAAGAAGTAGCCGTACAGGCTCTCGACCAGGCTGAGATAGGCGAGGTTGCGGTCGAGCGCCGCCGTCGGCCGCTTGCCTGTTTCCTGGATGGGATGGACCGGGAACTCGATCGGGATGCCGCCCGAGTCGCGGATGCCGTCGCGCACGCGGTCGGCCAGCTGCAGATGATGACGATTACAGGGCGAGAGATCGCTGCCGGTCTGGGCGATGCCGATGATCGGCCGGTTGCTGTGCAGCTCGGCCAGCGTCAGTCCGAAGTTCAGGTAGCGCTCGAGATAGAGCGCCGCCATGGTCGGATCGCCCGGCGCATCGAACCAATCCCGGCTGCGCAGCCGGCGTTGCTTGCCGTCGGCGTCCTTCTTGTCGGCCATCCTCGTTCCTCCGATTTGTTTGGCTGGAGCCTACAGCCGGTCTGCTCACGATGTCATCCCGGGCTCTCCTTCTTTCACCTCCCCCGTCATACGGGGGAGGCAGGGAGGGGGAGAGCCGCACCGAAGATGTATGAAAAGACAAAGGTCATGATCTGAAATGATCAAACCGCTCGACTGAAGCCTACCCCCTCCCGGCCTCCCCCGTATGACGGGGGAGGTGAAAGAGGCAGTGCTCGGAACGACAGCTAAGCCGCCGCTCGCTCCATCGCGACCTCTTCCTGGAGGCTCGCGACGTCCCGGTAGACCGACGCCGCGGCCAGTGTGCGGCCGCCGAGCTTGTAGCGCACCAGGCAATCGCGGCCGGCGATGTCGCCGTCGACTAAGAGTTCGTCCCACTTCTCGGCGTGGCCGACATAGTTGATCGGCACGTCGTAGTGCTGGCTCCAGAAGAACGGCACGGCGTCGAACTTCTGGCGCAGGCCGAGCATGTTGAGGGCCGCGACCTGCCCCTGGCGTTCGGCCACCACCCAGTGCTCGACGCGAATGGCCTGCCCGCTGTGGCCGTCGGGCCAGCGCGCGATGTCGCCCGCGGCGAAGATGTCCGGCGCGCTGGCCGCCAGGAAGGCGTCGACGGCCACGCCGCGATCGATCTTGAGACCCGCCTTCTCCGCCAGCTCCAGGCGCGGCCGCACGCCGACACCCATGACCACGAGATCCGCTTCCAGCGTGCCGCCCCTCTTCAGCGTGACTTTCCTGCCGTCGATGCCGGCCACCGTGTCCTCGAGGTGGAAGACGACGCCGTGCTCCTCATGCAGGGCGCGCACGAAGTCGCCCATTCCCGGTCCCAGGATGCGTTCCATCGGCCGCTTCTCCGGCGCCACGACATGGACTTCAAGCCCGCGATGGCGGAGCGACGCGGTGACCTCCAGCCCGATGAAGCTCGCGCCGATCACCAACGCTCGCTTGGCCGACTTGGCCTGCTCGATGATTGCCCGGCTGTCGGCGAGGCTGCGCAGTGTGCGGACCTGTGACGGCGCCGCGCCGGGAATGGAGAGGCGCACCGGCTCGGCGCCGGTCGCCAGCAGCAGGCGGTCGTAGGCGACCTTGCTGCCATCCGCCAGCGCCACTTCGTGCGCATGGGCATCGATGCTCGCGACATCGGCCTTGAGGCGCAAGTCGATGCCGTTGTCCTTGTAGAAGTCGTCGCCTCGCAACGGGACCCATTCCTCGGGGGCATTGCCAGCGAGATAGTCCTTGGAAAGATTCGGACGATCGACGGGCGCGGCATCGTCGTTGCTCAGCATGACGATGCTGCCCTTGTACTGCTCGCGCCGCAGCATCTCGGCCGCCGCGAAGCCGGCAGCGCCGCCACCCACGATCACGATCTTGTCCGGCGCCTTGCCGCTCAGCTTCGGAGCAGGCTTCGCCGGCGCCGCCCGCTTCTCCTTGACGAAGACCTTGCCGTCGCGCTGCTCGACCGACCAGCAGTCGATCGCACTGATCGCCGGCGCGGCCAGCGCCTCGCCGGTGCGCAGGCTGAAGCAGGCGTGATGCCAGGGGCAGCGCACGGTGTCGCCGACCAGCAATCCTTCGGCGAGCGGACCGTGATAGTGGCTGCAGGACGCACCGACGGCGAACAGCTCGGCGCCGATCCGCGCCAGCAGCACCTGCTCGTCCCCGACATGGCCGAGAAGCAAGCCGCCGTCGGCGAGGTCGGTGAAGGCAACACCCTGGCTCAAATCGGGCCCGCTGGGCTTGGCGTCCTGCTCAGCCATTGCATCCTCCATTCATCGGAGCTGGGTGATCGGAGTTGAGTGCTGGGACGCACCATGGGAAACCTGAAGCGTCATGTCCACCTCCCCCGCTCTCGTTTCGATCGGCGAGCCGCTGATCGAATTCAACCGG
>DATGZZ010000718.1:0-5262 GCA_035296945.1 Reyranella sp. | reverse complement strand
GGGCAACTACGGCATGTGCGGCCGCGCCTACGGCCCGCGCTTCCTGTGGATGTGGCCGTCGGCGCGCATCTCGGTGATGGGCGGCGAGCAGGCGGCGAGCGTCCTCGCCACCGTGCGGCGCGACAACATCGAGGCGCGCGGCGGCACCTGGCCCAAGGAAGAGGAAGAAGCGTTCAAGCAGCCGATCCGCGAGCAGTATGACCGCGAGGGCCATCCGTACTACGCCACGGCGCGGCTGTGGGACGACGGCATCCTCGACCCGGTCGACACACGCATGGCGCTGGCACTCGGCCTGTCAGCGGCGATGAACCAGCCGATCGGCCCGACGAAGTTCGGCGTCTTTCGGATGTGAGCATGATCGTTCCCCCTGTGAAGACCGCGGTGGCAGGCGGCGTGGCGCGGCTCACGCTGAACCGGGACGACCGGATGAACTCCTTCGACGGCGACACCGCGCGGGCCATCGTCGTCGCCGTCGAGGCATTTGCCGCAGACGACGCGGTGCGCGTGCTGGTCGTCGGCAGCGAGGGCCGCGCCTTCTCGGCCGGCGGCGACTTCAACTGGGTGCTGACCTGGCCCCGGCTCGACTCCATCACCAGGCGGGTCGGCGCCGACGTCATGATGGGCGCGGTGCAGGCGATCTACGACTTCCCCAAGCCGTCGATCGCCCGCGTGCATGGCTCGGCGGTGGGCGGCGGCGTCGGCCTGATGCTGGCCTGCGACTTTGCCGTCGCCTCTTCGTCGGCGCGCTTCGGTCTGACCTCCGTGCGCAACGGTCTGCTGGCAGGCATCGCCATCCCGGTGCTGATCGAGGCGGTGGGGCCACGCCTGGCGCGCCAGCTGCTCATGCACGGCGGCATATTCGATGCCGAGACCGCGCTGCGCATCGGCTTGGTCGATCAGGTCGTGAGGGGCGACCAACTCGACGAGACCGTGGCGACGCTCGCCCATGAGCTGACGCTGGGCGCGCCTTCGGTTCAGCGGCTGATAAAAGAGCTGATCCCTGTGCTCGACGCGCGGCCGCACGATGACGAGGCAGCCGGCCTGATCGGCGAGCACGTCGCCGCACAGTGCACGACGGAGGAAGCGCTCGAAGGCATGCAGGCGTTTCTGGACAAGCGCAAGCCGAGGTGGGCGACTTAAGCTCCTCCCCCGTCATACGGGGGAGGGTAGGGAGGGGGAGAGCCCCACAAGAGATGCAGACAATTGTTGATCTGAAATTTGCGCGGAAGTCGTCTGAGGCTTCCCCCCTCCCTACCCTCCCCCGTATGACGGGGGAGGAGGTCTCATCTCTGCGAGATAGGCTCTAGATGTTTTCCAAGATCCTGATCGCCAATCGCGGCGAGATCGCCTGCCGGGTCATCACGACCGCGCGGCGGCTCGGCATCAAGACGGTCGCCGTCTATTCCGACGCCGACCGCACGGCCCGCCACGTCGCCATGGCCGACGAGGCCGTCCATATCGGCCCCTCGCCGGCGCGCGAGAGCTATCTGGTGGCTGACAAGATCATCGCCGCGGCCAGGCACACCGGCGCCCAGGCGATCCATCCAGGCTACGGCTTCCTGTCGGAGAATGCCGGGTTTGCCGAGGCCTGCGCCAAGGCCGGCCTCGTCTTCATCGGCCCGCCGCCCTCGGCCATCCAGGCCATGGGCTCCAAGAGCGAAGCCAAGAAGATCATGGAAAAGGCCAAGGTGCCGCTGGTGCCGGGCTATCACGGCGACGACCAGTCGCCCGATTTGCTGGCCAGGGAAGCCGGGCGCATCGGCTTCCCCGTGCTGATCAAGGCCTCGGCCGGCGGCGGCGGCAAGGGCATGCGCGTGGTCGAGGAGGCAGCGAAGTTCGCCGAGGCCCTGGCCGGCGCCAAGCGCGAGGCCAAGGCGTCGTTCGTCGACGACCACGTGCTGGTCGAGAAGTACCTGACGCGGCCGCGCCATATCGAGATCCAGGTCTTCGCCGACGGCCACGGCAACTGCCTGTACCTGTTCGAACGCGACTGCTCGATCCAGCGCCGCCATCAGAAGGTGATCGAGGAGGCGCCGGCGCCCAACATGGACCCGGCGCGGCGCAAGGCGATGGGCGAGGCCGCCGTCGCCGCCGCCAAGGCGATCGGCTACCAGGGCGCGGGCACCGTCGAGTTCATCACCAACCAGGACGGCACCTTCTACTTCATGGAGATGAACACCCGCCTGCAGGTCGAGCATCCGGTGACCGAGGCGATCACGGGCCAGGACCTGGTCGAATGGCAACTCGTGGTCGCGGCCGGTGGCCGGCTGCCGCTCACGCAGGATCAGCTTCGCATCGACGGCCATGCCGTGGAGGTGCGCCTCTATGCCGAAGACCCCAACCGCAACTTCCTGCCGTCGACCGGTACGCTGATACACCTGCGATTGCCGGAAGAGGGACCGCATGTGCGCGTCGATACCGGCGTGCGCCAGGGCGACACCGTCACGCCCTTCTACGATCCCATGATCGCCAAGGTGATCGTGCATGACCGCGACCGCATCTCGGCGATGCGCCGCATGGCGGCGTTGATGGGCGAGACCGAGGTGGTCGGCGTCACGACCAACGCGGCGCTCCTGAAGGCGCTGTGCTCGCATCCGGCCTTCGTCGGCGGCGAGGTCGATACCGGCTTCATCGAACGCCATCACGACACGCTGTTCGCCGCGCCGAAGCCGGCCGACGATCGCGTGCTCGCTGCCGCGACGCTGGCGCGGCTGTTGGAATTTGAACCGGCTGCCCGTGCCAACGATCCATGGGATCAACGGAACGGCTTTCGCCTGCTCGAGGAAGGCCATGACGAGGCGCGCTGGAAGGATGGCGAGCGCGACGTGGCCGTGATCGCCCGCCGCCGGCGCAGTGGCAGCATTGGCCTGGAGCTGCCTGGCGGCCCGATCGAGGCACGGGTCGAGCGCCGCGCCGATGGACGGCTGGCGATCCGGCTGGGCGGCGACACTTTCGCGGCAACCGTGGCACGGCGGCCGACGGCGGACGGCGTCGACTATGCCGTGTTCGCAGACGGGGCGAGCCGAACGCTGCGGCTGGTCGATCCGCTCGACGTCACGCAGTACGAAGCCGTGGCCTCGGGCGAGGGAGCGGTGAGGGCGCCGCTGCCAGGCAAGATCATCGACCTGCGCGTGAAGGCCGGCGACAAGGTGAGCAAGGGCCAGCCGCTTCTGGTGCTGGAAGCCATGAAGATGGAGCACACGCTCGCAGCGCCTGCGGACGGTACGGTCAAGACCGTACGCTATGCGGTCGGCGAGCAGGTGGTCGAGGGCGCCGAACTGGTGGAGTTCGAGGCCGGCTGATAGAACGGCTCCCAAGGTCGTTCGAAGGAGCCGCCATGGGCAAGTTCATCGTCGAACCGCACTTTCGTCTTCAGGAATGGGTGGCCGAAGAGAAGGGCTACTTCCGGGCCGAGGGACTGGACTACGAGTTCCGCGAGCTGATCCGGTCGACCGCCGGCCAGCATCACAACAACGGCGCCGCGGGTGCATTCCAGAGCATCGAGAAGGGCCGCGAGGCCGACGTGAGCTGCGCCTGCCACTGGACGGTGGCCGTCGCCGCCTCGAATGGCCATGCGCGGCTCTATGCCGACGCCTATTCGGTGGCGCCGGCGGGTATCTTCGTTCCGGCCGACTCACCCATCCGGAACCCGGCCGATCTCGCGGGCGTGCCGATCTCGGTCGGTTTCCAGTCGGGCAGCCACTATTCGACGATCCAGGCGCTTGAGCAGTACATGCCGCGCGACCAGATCAAGCTCACGTTCGAGGACGGCATGCTGTTTCGCCGCCTCGAACTCTTGATCGACGGCAAGAGCCGGGCGGCGGCGCTTTTCAGCGGTCCGTACTATCTCGCCGAGCAGCTCGGCTTCCGCAAGGTGATCGACACGACCTTCATGATCGCCGCCATGATCAACGGCGACCCTGACCCGGAAGATGTACGCCGCTACTATCGTGCGTTGAAGAAGGCGCAGCGCGACATCGATCTCAGGCCGGAGCTCTACACCCACTACTACAAGAACGAATTCCCCGAGCGCTGGCACGCCATGATGGACACGCGGCGCTGGGGGCCGGGCGAGCGCATCGTCTTCGAGCCTTACTCGCGGCAGGCCTACGAGCAGTCGTTCGACTGGATCGCCCGCCACGAGATCTTCGCCGAAGGCCGCATGGGCTCAGGCAACTACGACACGGCGACGGTTTCGTTCGCGGCGTCGACCGCCGACTAGCCGACCACCTTGCGATAGAGGTGCCACGTCGCGTGCCCGAGGATGGGCAGGATGATGGCGAGTCCGACCAGCAGCGGGATCGCGCCGATCACCAGGCCGGCGGCGATGATCAGGCCCCAGGCGGCCATCGGCCCGGGATTCTCGCGCACGGCGCGGAACGAGGTCGCCACCGCCTGGCGCACGCCGACATTGCGGTCGAGCAGCAGCGGGAAGGAGACGACGCTGATCGCCAGCACCAGCAGGGCGAACAGGAAGCCGACGCCGATGCCCACGACGACCATCGTCCAGCCCTGCGGCGTGGTCACGGCGTCGCGTGCAAAGGCAATGGCCGAGACAGGTTGATCGGGGCCGAGCGTCACTGTGTAGATGAAATAGGCGGCGGCAAGCCACAGCGCGAACAGGCCGATCAGCACGAGGCCCAGCGCCATGACCGAGCCGATGGCCGGGGAGCGCACGACGACAAAGGCGTCGGCCCAGCCGGTGGCGGTGCCGAGCTCGCGCCGGCGGCTCATCTCGTAGAGGCCGACGCCGAAGAGGGGCGCGATCAGCGCGAAGCCCGAGACCAGCGGGAAGATCAGCGGCAGCATCCCGTAGTCGAAGGCGAAGCGCGAGATGATCAGGCCGGCGATGGGATAGATCATGCACAGGAAGACCACGTCGGTGCGGCAGGCGCCGAAATCGCGCGCGCCCTCGCGCAGCGCCTGGCGCAGGTCGTCGAGCCCGATCTTGCGCACGACCGGTGGCGCCATTTCGCGGGCCTCCCAGGCGCCATCCATCGTGCTGGCGGCCGAGCCGATGGCTTGGCCGGTTTCCTTGAGGCGATCCCAACCCCATTCCATGGGGTTCCTGACGTGGTGCTGCACGGCCATGGTTGTCTCCTTCCGATGTTGGAAGGTCGCGGCCCAAGTGTGGCGTCCAGTGGCACTGACATGAGTCCCGAGTCGTCGGCCACCAAGAGCCGCGATCCGCCACGCGGTAAGTCTACGCCGATTGGCGGCAGAAGTAAGGCCTCACCTTCATGTCCTCCCCCGTCTTCGGGG